>NZ_JAJOHP010000059.1:0-30768 GCF_021109375.1 Arthrobacter sp. AK01 | reverse complement strand
CCACCTGCAACCGTCTCCTTTCGTTTTTTTGGGGGTGGCTGGGTTTCGCGTCTCGATCGGTCGGGCGGGCTGGGGCGAACCGGCCCCCCGGCAGCAAGGAACATCATCATGACTATGACCCCCACTGCCGCAAAGCCAATTCCAGCTGACGAGCGCGTTGGTCAACGCAACCCGCTCCAGAAGCTTCTGGGCCGTCCGGAAGTCGGCGCCCTCGTTGGCGCCGTCGTCCTCTTCATCTTCTTCGCCTCCGTCTCGCAGACGTTCATCCAGCCGAACGCGTTCGCCACCGTCCTCTACGGAAGCTCCACCATTGGCATCATGGCTGTTGGCGTGTCCCTGCTGATGATCGGCGGCGAGTTCGACCTCTCCACCGGTGTCGCCGTCATCTCTTCGGCGCTCACGGCCTCGCTGTTCAGTTGGTACTTCACCACCAACGTCTGGGTGGGAGTCTTCCTGGCCCTCGTCGTTTCCTTGGGGATCGGCCTGATCAACGGCTGGATCCTGGTCAAGACCAAGCTTCCCAGCTTCATCGTCACCCTGGCGTCCTTCCTGATGTTGACCGGTTTGAACCTCGGGCTGACCCGACTCATCGGCGGATCTGTATCGTCGCCGTCAATCTCAAACATGGATGGCTTTGACTCGGCTCAAGCCGTATTTGCCTCGTCAGTGTCGATCGGTGGCGTTGACGTCAAGATCACGGTGTTCATCTGGATCGCCCTGGTGGCTGTAGCCTCGTGGATCCTGCTCCGCACCCGGGTTGGCAACTGGATCTTCGCTGTTGGTGGTGATGCCAACGCTGCCCGCGCTGTGGGCGTCCCGGTGACCAAGACCAAGATCGGCCTGTTCATGGCTGTCGGTTTCTGTGGCTGGATCCTGGGCATGCACAACCTCTTCGCCTTCGATTCGGTGCAGTCGGGTGAGGGCGTGGGCAACGAGTTCCTGTACATCATCGCCGCCGTTATTGGCGGCTGCCTCCTGACCGGTGGCTACGGGTCGGCCGTGGGTGGCGCCATCGGTGCCTTTATCTTTGGCATGGCCAACAAGGGCATCGTGTACGCACAATGGAATCCAGACTGGTTCAAGTTCTTCCTGGGCTTGATGCTCCTGCTGGCCACCATCGTCAACCTGATCGTCAAGCGCCGGGCAGAGCTCAAGTAAAGGACCGGAACAATGAATGCACAACAGATTGACCAGCAGACCCTGCTAAAGGATGAGAAGGACCCCTTGACGCACACACCAGTGCACCTGCTTTCGCTTGACGGTGTTGGCAAGCACTACGGCAATATCATTGCCCTGCGCGATGTCACCATGGCCGTGGATAATGGCCGCGTCACCTGCGTCCTGGGCGACAATGGCGCCGGCAAGTCCACCCTGATCAAGATCATCGCGGGCCTGCACCAGCATGACGAAGGCACGTTGCACGTAATGGGAGATGCCAAGAAGTTCTCCTCGCCCCGTGAGGCCCTGGATGCCGGTATCGCCACCGTCTACCAGGACTTGGCGGTGGTCCCGTTGATGCCCATCTGGCGCAACTTCTTCCTTGGCTCCGAACTGACCAGCGGGTTTGGTCCGTTCAAGAGCATGGATGTCCAGAAAATGAAGGACATCACCAAAAAGGAGCTCGCGGACATGGGCATCGACTTGCGCGATGTTGAGCAGCCCATCGGCCAGCTCTCAGGCGGTGAGAGGCAGTGCGTCGCGATCGCCCGCGCGGTCTACTTCGGCGCGAAGGTTCTGATCCTGGACGAGCCGACGGCCGCGCTGGGAGTCAAGCAGTCCGGCGTCGTACTCCGTTACATCCTCCAGGCCCGTGACCGCGGGCTGGGTGTCATCTTCATTACCCACAACCCGCACCACGCCTTCCCCGTGGGTGATCGGTTCCTGCTGCTCAAGCGCGGCAAGTCGATCGGCTACTACGACAAGAAGGACATCACCTTGGATGAGCTGACGGCCCAGATGGCCGGCGGCGCCGAACTGGCCGAATTGGCCCACGAGCTGGAACAGCTTGGTGGGCATTCAGATGCCCTTGAGGAAGTGAAAGCCGAAGTGGCGGGCGTGGCTGACGCCGCTCCGGAGAGCGCTGCGAAGCGGCACTAGCCTTCCGAAGGTACTCTGCCCGGAACCCGTAGTGGCTCCGGGCAGAGTCGTCCCTAGCGAGCAGAGTCGTCCCTAGCGAACGGTCGAGGTGGTGCCGCGCAGTACCAGCGCCGGCTCGATCAGTGTCCGCTCCGGTTGGAGGGTGGGGTCCTCGATCCGTGCCAGCAGCCTGTGCGCCGCGTCAACGCCTACGAGGTCGCTTCGGTTGTCCACGGATGTGAGGTCCAGGTAGCGCGACTTCGCTAAAGGGGAGTTGTCGTAGCCAATCACCGAAACATCCCGGGGTACCGACAGCCCACGGGCTTTGATGGCGGCGAAGGCGCCCAGCGCCATGGTGTCGTTCGCGGCAAAGATCGCGGTGGTGTCCGGGCGGTGCTCCAAGAGCCGGCAGGCTGCTGCGTAGCCGTCCTCTTCCGACGTTCCGTCGGACTCACTGATGACAGGCTCGACGCCGGCAGCCTCCACCGCGCGAAGGAAACCCGCCCGCCGGTGTGCGGAGGCGCCGTCGGAACCTGAGAGGTGGCCGATGCGGACGTGACCCAACCCCAGTACGTGGTTGGCAGCCATGCTGCCCCCGCCGTCGTCGTCGTTGGTGATGAGGTCCGCGCCTACCGGAACACCCTTGCGCCACCCCGCAACCACAGTGGGGACCCATGTTCTGGACAGCATGGCTTCGCTGGGCTCGGCTGCGAGGACCAAGGCGTCCACGTGCATGGCGAGCAGGCCGTCCGTGGCTTCCCTGATGCGGTTTTCACCCGGTCTTGAGTCCGCGAGCATCACCTGGTAGCCACGGTCTGAAAGGACGGATTCCATACCGCGGAGGAGGTCGACGAACCACAGGTTCCGGTAGTCGTCGATGACCAGGCCGATGCTCTTGGTACGGCTGCTGGCGAGCGTGGTGGCGGCCCGGCTGGGCCGGTATCCGAGCTCGGAGATGGCTTGTTGTACGGCGACCCGACGCTTTTCGCTGATCCTCCCTGGGTCCTTGAGGAATAAGGAAACCAGCGACGGCGAGACTCCGGCCTGCGTGGCGACGTCGTAGAGGGTGGTGCGTCGGGCGCGGGGACTGTCCTGCGTTTCGGGGCTCTTCAACGGAATCGGTGTGCCTTTCGTGTCTGCTCTCGAGGATAGTCGGTTAATGATTGACAGGACATATAGACATAGTTACGATCAAATCCAGCGTAAAAATTGTAGCGCTACAAAATGCCGCACAGCGCCCCACGCGGCGGCGAAATTTCGAAGGAGAATCAATGGCTGAAAGCCTCGGCGTCGCCGTCATCGGAGCAGGCATGGCCGGCAAGGCCCATGCTGCCGCATACCGCACGGCATCTGCCCTCTACAGCCCCGTGCTTCCGCCCGTGCGCCTGGTCTCGATCGGCGACGTGAACGCCGAGTTCGGCTCGCTGGCTGCACGCCGCTTCGGGTACGAGCGCACTGACACGTCCTGGCAGGCCATTGCCGAGGCTGACGACATTGATGTTGTCAGCGTGGTCATTGCCAACTCGCTGCACCGCGAAGTGGTTGAAGGTTTGCTGGCCGCGGGCAAGCACGTCCTGTGCGAGAAGCCACTCAGCGACACCTTGGACGACGCACGTGCCATGGCCGACGCCGCCCGCGCAGCGGAAACCCGCGGAACCCTCGCCCGCATCGGCTTCACGTTCCGCCGGACGCCTGGCATCGCCTATATCCGGGAACTGATCCGCAACGGAACGCTCGGCAACGTCCTGCATTTCAGCGGCCGGTACTGGACCGACTATGGCTTCAGTCCCGCCGCTCCCATGAGCTGGCGCTACAAGGGCGGGCCCGGCTCCGGTGCGCTGGCCGACGTCGGAAGCCACCTGACGTACGTCTCCGAATTCCTCTGCGGCGACATTAAGTCCATCAGTGGCGGTCGCCTGACGACCGCGATCGACAAGCGCCCCCTGCCCCTTGGCGCGGTCATGGGCCACGACCACGTGGCTGTGAGCGACACGTACGAGGCCGTGGAAAACGACGACTACGCAGCCTTCAACGCAGAGTTCGCCAGCGGCGCCGGCAGTTTCGAAGTCTCCCGCGTAGCGGCCGGCCATGCGAACAGCCTCCAGTTCGAGGTTTTCTGCGAGAACGGTGCGGCCAAGTTCGACCAGCGCCGCCCATCCGAAATCCAGTTGTTCCTGAACGATGGATCCGGGAATGAGAATGGCTACCGACAGGTCATGCTCGGCCCGGGCCACCCTTACATCACCGGCGGCCTTGCCATGGACGCCCCGGAAGTCGGCTTCGGCCAGAACGACGCTTTCGGCTACCAAGCGCGTGCATTCCTCGAAGAGGTTGCGGGCCTCGGCGCAGGTTCATCCCTGCCCCGCTGTGCGACCTTCGATGAAGGCGTCCGCAACATGGAGCTCCTCGGTGCCGTCACCGAATCCGCCCTCAACAACGGAAAGAAGATCACGGTATGAAGCTCGGCGTCTACAACGCGATCCTGCACGACCGCCCGCTGCCCGAGGCGCTGAAGGTCATCTCTGACTTGGGACTCACGGGAATCGAGATCAACACGGGCGGCTTCCTGCCTGCCGTGCACGTCCCCACCTTTGATCAGATCCTGGAAAGCGACGCAGCCCGCGACGACTACCTGGCGATCTTCGAGGGCACCGGCGTCGCCATCGCCGGCCTGAACTGCAACGGCAACCCGCTGCACCCCAAGCGTGAAATCGGTGAAAAGCACGCGGAGGACATTCGCCGCTCCATTCGCCTCGCGAGCCGCCTGGGCCAGAACCGCGTGGTCACCATGTCCGGCCTGCCCGGCGGCGAGCCCGGCGCCACCACCGTCAACTGGGTGGTCAATGCCTGGAACTCGGCAGCACTGGACGTCCTCGATTACCAGTGGGGCATTACCGCGGAATTCTGGAAGCAAACCGACCGGCTCGCCGCCGATCACGGCGTCAAGGTGGCGTTGGAGCTGCACCCGCAGAACATCGTCTTCAATACAGCGGACGTTTACAAGCTCATCGAGCTCACAGGTGCCACGCACGTGGGTGTCGAATTGGACGCCTCCCACTTGTTCTGGCAGCAGATGGACCCGGTAGCAGTGGTCCGCGAACTCGGACCCCTGGTCTTCCAGGCGGCCGCCAAGGACGTCCGCGTCAACACGGAGAATGCGGCGCTCTATGGGGTGCTGGACAACAGCTTCCGCAGGCTCTCAGCCGACGAGAACCGCACCAACCTGGGTGGCGACGAGTGGGCAAACGAGTGGCCCAAGAACTCGGCCTGGGATTTCGTGGCACTTGGCCGCGGTCACGATACTGCCTTCTGGACCCGGTTCCTCCGTGCGCTCCACGACGTGGATCCGAACATGCTGGTCAACATCGAGCACGAGGACGTCTCGCTGGGGCGTATCGAAGGCCTTGAGGTTGCGGCCAAAGTCCTGCGGGATGCCGACGCGGCATTGGAAACATCCCTGAACGTTCCAGCCTGATTACTGCAGCATGAGGCAAGGCGGCGGCGTACGGCCGCCGCCTAGCCGTGTAAGACGACCATTCATACGGAAGGACTGTGGCGCGTGCGCATTGGAATTGTGGGATACGGAGTGGGGGGCAGGTACTTTCATGCCCCGTTCATTGACGCCGCGGAGGGACTTGAGTTGGCAGGTGTCGTGGCGCGCTCCGAGGCACGGCGGGCGGAAGTCCAGGCCGACTATCCGGGGGTCCCGGTCTATGGGAGCCTTGCTGACATGCTGTCCGCCGGGGTGGACGCCGTCACCATCACCACACCTCCGCACACTCGCCGGGAGCTGGTCCTGGAGGCCGTGGCAGCAGGCGTCCATGTGGTGGCGGATAAGCCCTTCGCCCCCGATGCTGAATGCGCGCGGGAACTTGTCCATGCCGCCGGGGAGGCCGGCGTGGTGCTGAATGTCTACCACAACCGCCGCCGCGATGCCGACATCCTTACCCTGGCCGATGTGCTGTCCTCCGGAGCCTTGGGGGAGCCGTGGCGCGTGCACTCCATCATGGACCAGGATGGCGCCGACACCCTGGAGGTTGGCCCGACGGGAGGCCTCCTGCGGGATTTGGGCAGTCACCTTGTGGATCAGATGCTCTGGCTGCTGGGCCCCGCGTCCCGGGTGCACGCCACGCTCGACTGGACGGACAAGTTTGGTGAAGAAACGGACTGCGGGTTTTTCATCACCCTGACCCACGCTTCGGGCGTCGTGTCCACCGTGTCCGCCAGCAAACTCAACCACTCCACCACGCGTGAATTGCGTGCCTATGGAAGTGCTGGCAGCTATGTCGCCGCTGGGGCTGATGTCCAGGCCGACGCCCTCTTTGCCGGCCGGCGGCCAGCCGCGGAACCGGAAACGTGGGGGATTGATGTGCCCGGGAACGAAGGCACCCTGGCCGTTGGCGGACATCGAACACGGGTGGCGTCCGCGCAGGGCAATTACGCTACCTTCTACACGGAGTTCGCCCGGGCGGTCCGTGGGGAAGGCCCGGAGCCGGTGCCGGCCGAGGAGGGCGTGAGGACGATTGAAGTGCTCGATGCCGCCCGCCGGAGCGCCCGTGAGGGCATTGTCGTCCAGCTCTAGCACCTGTGATTCCACCAGCAATGTTTGACAGGACAAACTAACAAGGTTTAGTGTCGCCTGAAGGATCTCTCCCATGAGACAAAACTTCTGCTGCACTGACGGAGACAGAAAATGACGAAGCAAGTGACCCTCGGCCTGGTAGGTGTTGGCCGGATCGGCGTGATGCACGCAAAGAACATCAGCGCGCTCAACGAAGCCCTGGCCCAGGACGGTATCCAGGTCCAGCTAAAGCTCACGGATGTGGCAGAAGAGCACGCACGTTCGGTAGCACGCGACGTCGGCGGGGAGTACGTGGGCTCGGTGGGGGAACTCATAGCCTCCGGAGTGAACGGGCTGGTCATCGCGACAGGCACCGCCACCCACCCGGACCTCATCCGGGCCGGCGTGGACGCGGGCATTCCGGTGTTCTGCGAAAAACCAGTAGCCGTGAACGTGGCCGAGTCACTCCCGGTCCTTGACTACATCCGTGAGAAGGCCGGAGTGGTGCAGATCGGCCACCAGCGCCGTTTTGACGCCGGCTACCTGGAAGCCAAACGGGCCTATGAGGCCGGGGAACTCGGGTGGATCCACTCGGTTCGGGCCGTCACATGCGATATGACCCCGCCAGCAGTCCAATTCCTTGCAACGTCCGGCGGGTTGTTCCGGGACTGCTCCGTCCACGACTTCGACATCCTCCGGTGGCTCACCGGCAAGGAAATCGTGGAGGTCTATGCCAAGGGCTCCAATAACGGCGACCCGGCCATCGGTGAGGTTGGCGACGTCGATACCGCCCTGGCTTTGGTGACTTTCGACGACGGCACGGTAGGCACGGTGTCGGCCAGCCGATACAACGGGGCCGGGCATGATGTCCGGCTGGAACTCCAAGGCTCCGAGAGCTCTGTGCTTGTGGGAATGGACCAGCAGATGGCCTTGCGGTCAGCCGAACCCGGAGTCGAATTCCCCACCGGTGCCTCCCATACCACCTTCGCCGAGCGCTTCGATCAGGCGTATCGCTCAGAGATGGCCGCGTTCGTGGAACTTGTGCTTGGCCAGCGCAAGAACCCCTGCACTCCCGAAGATGCTGTCGCGGCCTCGAAGGTGGCAGACGCTGCGCAGGAGTCCCTGGAAAAAGGCGCCCCGGTAAAGGTTGCCCCGTAGAAGGTTTGGACATGGCTGACGCGGGCCGAAGAGTCTGGGGGAAAACTCCGACCCGCGCCAGGTTCAGGGGGCAGGCTAGGCGATGACTTTCATGGCCTGCCAGCCGGTGCCGAGGCTGATCGGCGGCACGTTGCTGAGCGTTCCGCCTCCCGATCCGGGATACAGCCACAAGGTGTCTCCGATGCGGCCCACGACGTCGTTCCTGCCGTCGCCGTCAAGGTCCCGCGGACCGGCCACCGCAGTGCGGGTTCCCCAGCCCGTCCCGATCTGCGTCCATTGCAGCCAGCCCCCGGAGCCATTGCCCGGATATAGCCATAATGCGCCTGTGTCGGTGCGCCGCGCCAGTACATCTCCCTTGCCGTCCCCGTTGAAATCGCCGGTGCTGAAGATGGCATTCATGACGTCCCAACCCCAGCCGACGGTGTAGGGACTCCGCTGGCCTCCGGTGCCGTTTCCTTCGTAGAGCCGGAGCTCGCCATTGCTTCGGCGGCCAATAAAATCGGGGATGCCATCGCCGCTGAAATCGCCGGGGGAGAAGATCTGCGTCATGGTGCTCCACCCGGTGCTGACCTGCTTCCTGGCCGCGAAGCTGCCTGCGCCGTCGCCGGGGTAGAACCAGAGGATGTCTCCGGCCCGGGCCAGAAGGTCAGGCTTGCCATCCTTGTTGAAGTCGCCAGGGGTGACGGTGTCCGTGATGGTGGACCACGCTGGTGCTGCGAGGGCGACCTGCCGCGGATCGAGTCCGCCCGAACTGTTGCCGGGGTAGAGGTACAGGTTGCCGGCGGCATCAGCGGCCAGCACGTCCGCACGGCCGTCACCGTTGAAGTCATGGGCCGACGGCGGTCCGGCTGCGGGCACCGTGTAGGTCTGGGTACCCACGGCTGAGGTGTTGCCGGCAGTGTCGACGCCGATGTATTTGAGCACCAGCGTGGTACTGCCCATGACGATCGGTTGCGCGGCACTGTACTTGATGTTGGTGGCTGATTCCGTGGCCGTAGGGGTGCTGCCATTGGTGGTGTAGTAGATGGCGGCAGGCTCATTGGCGGTCAGCGCGATGGTGGCCCCACTGGCCAAGGCCCTGCCGGTGGGATTGGCCGATACCGTGGGCGCGGTGGTGTCCGGTGGCACGGAGTAGCTCTGCGTGGCTACCTCGGACACGTTTCCGGCAGTATCCCGGGCGAAGTACTTCAACGTCATGGGACCGGGTCCGTTGAAGGGGATCGCCGTGGTGTAGGGGAGTCCAGCCGTCAGGGGATCGGTGCCGTCCGTGGTGTAGCGGATTTCGGCCGGCTCGTTCGCAGCCAAGGTGATGGTGGTGCCTGGCGCGTACTGACCTCCCAGGGGCGTGGCCGTGACCACGGGCTTCGTCACATCCGGGCCGGTGGAGTACGTCTGGGTGACCACAGCCGACGAGTTGTTCGCGCTGTCCACGGCGAAGTACTTCAAGGTCAGCGGACCGTTCAAAATCAGCGGAGCGGTGTACTTGCTGCTTGCCGTGGTGGGGGTGCTGCCATTGGTGGTGTAGTAAATGGTGGATGTTTCATTGGCGGTCAGGGTTATCGCCTGGCCCGCCGTGTAGGTTCCACCCGGGGGTGCCGCGGTGACGACGGGAGCCACGTTGTCGGTGCCGAGATAGGCCTCAAACTCAGCCAACCCGGCGTTGGTGGTGCCCGCGCTGACTGAGGTGATGTTGAGCCGCACGGAGCTCACTGTCTTGGCGGGGAAGTTGATGGTGAGGCCGGAGCCGTTGTTGGGCAGGGCTGGAACGGCCACGGTACTTCCATCAGAGAACTGAAGGTTGCCACCGGTAATCTGATCGGTCAGGAGTGGCCGATCGGACAGGGTGACCGCATTGATGGTCCGGGTGGGGGAGAAACTGTACTGAATCCAACTGCCGGCCTTTTCACCAGCAGAGACCCACTCCCGCGTGGCATCCATCGGAGCACCCCACTGGTAACCGTCCCTCGCCTTCTCCGGGCTCTGTGCGGAGGCTTTCTGCGAAGACGCCGTGACGGTGGTGCCCGCCGATTTGGCAGCGTTGCCCACCCACTCAATGGCTGTGATGTATTGCCGCTTCAGCCATTCGTCGTAGGGGGAATCCGGGCACCCTTCACCGGGGCTGCTGCAGACGTACATGTCGAAATCGGCGAACCGGACAAACGTGTCCACTTTGGCCGTGAGTTCGGCCCCGGTCACGTTCTGCGCATACTCATCGATGACGTAGGCATCGTAGGCCAGGGACGTGTGCGGCCCGGTGTAGCTTCGGGTCGCCAGCTGGGCGAACTTGGCCGTGGCCCAGTGGTCGCTGTGGTCGTAGGGGGTATTGAAGTTCCCGGTCCAGTCCTGGGTGCGGAAGGTGGTGGGCTGGAAGTTGACCACCAGGCGGTTCAACGCGGTTTGGAACTGGGATTTGGTGAAGGTCGCTGCATTGTCCACGGGCCGGATGGAGGAGAGCCGGCCGTCCCAGAGTTTGAGGATGCTCTGGCTGTTGTAGGCGGCGCTGCCCAGGCCGTTCGGAAAGCCATCGGGAAGCCGCATATAGACCACCGAGACGTTGGGAGCACCGTTCAGGGTACGCATGGTCAGCGGACGCCCGGGCACTCCGGCATCGGATGTTGTCCAGCTGTTGGATACACCGGCCATTTTGGCGTAACTGGCTTGGATGCCTGACTCGAGGCTCCGCCAGTAGGTGGCTCCCTCGCCGGCCTCTCCCGCGGTGGTGAACACCGTTTGAACACATCGCTTGGCTTGGATGTCCCGCATGAAATCCGGGCTGAGGAAGAGCAGATCGTCGTCTGTGTGGGCAACGATCTGCATGGCTCCGCCAGTTCCCGCGCACGGCGGTTCAGCAGCAGCCGCAGGCGATGCGGAGGTCAGGACGAGTCCGCCCAAAACCAAAGCAGGCCCGAGGAGCAGCCCTAGCAGGCGCTTGGGGAAGGATGGACGGGTCTTCGGATGAGAGGATCGGCTGACGTGTTTTGGACGGTCCACAACTATGCTCCTTTGAGCAGATGTTGGGCCCCCCAGCCGGCAAACTTACGACGCCCCCTGGACGTCATGCGAATGAAATTGGGCTTTTGCTGAACTTTCAACGGAACTGAAAGCGATGCAGTGAGCGCTACTGTACTCCACCGGGACGAGCCTGGGTAGGGTTCCGGCAGACATCTACGAAGGATGTGAAAGGCAGCAACCGATCAGAGTCGGGAAGCTGGGACGCCTCGGGGTGCCACTGCACTGAGGCCACCCACCGTGAGGGGTCTTCCAGGGCCTCCACCGTACCGTCGTCGGCGACGGCCGTGACGACCAGGCCTTCGCCCACCCTTGCGACAGCTTGATGGTGCCCGGAAGCGATCTTGATGGTGCTCCCTTCGGGGGAACCATACAGTGATGCAGTTTTGGATCCGGCGGTGAGCAGCACATCGTGCCATGCCCATTCGCTGGCCGTGGTGTCGTGTGGATCCAAGCCGTTGTGGGTCACAGCAGTGGGTGCCATGTCCTGAATCAGCGTCCCACCATAAAGCACATTCAGCAGTTGGTGGCCGCGGCAGATGCCCAGCAGCGGAAGTCCGGCGTCGATGGTTGCGCGGGCAACATCCATGTCCAGATGGTCCTGCTCAGCGTTGACGTCGTACAGGGAGTCCTGCGGATCCTGGCCATAGAGGCGCGGATTGATGTCGCCGCCGCCCGGCAGCAGCACGCCGTCGAGCTCCTGCATTTCAGTGGCCAGCCTCCCGGCGCTGTCAGCCGACACCGGGGTCAGCAGCACGGGCCGCGCACCGGCCTCACGCAGCAGGTCCACGATGAAGGTGAACAGTCGGTTGGCCTCACCCACACGGGCGTCCGGAGCGTCCGAACTGCTGAGGCGAACCGGAACGCCGATACGCGGACGGGCAACTTCTGAACTCTTCATCCTTCATGATGCACCGCTCAGCGGCCGGGTGCGCAAACGCCGGCGTCATGGCGCAGCGATACTACGCTGAAGCCATGAACCGCAGCGCACCCTTGAACCCGAGTCCGCGAACTCTCGACATCCAAAGCGTTGTCCACTTCGAACGTCTGGTGAGTGCCGGTGCGGGGTCCATGAGTGGTTGGCACGCGCAGTCGCTGGACCTTCGAGGCCACGCCCGGGACCTCAAGGCCCTCAACCCCCAAGGGGCGATCTTCCTGGGATGCACGTTCGACGACGGCGTGGAAGAGAGCCTCCGACGCCGCGGGGCACTCATCTTTCCCAAACTGCAGGGCGTTCCGTTCGACCCCTACCGGGGCAGCCTCTACAGCGCCGCGGAGCTCTACCAGGACATCTCCTCCACAGAATACGAAGCCACCCTCGACGCGCAGGTCTACCAATGGAGCATCCTTCCCGGACAGCGGGCGAGCCTCGACGCCACCCTTGCCGCGG
The DNA here is from genome assembly GCF_021109375.1 of Arthrobacter sp. AK01. NCBI lineage: Bacteria > Bacillati > Actinomycetota > Actinomycetes > Micrococcales > Micrococcaceae > Arthrobacter > Arthrobacter sp. AK01. The sequence continues at coordinate 18,574 of NZ_JAJOHP010000059.1, read as the reverse complement.
CCCTTCATGACCACGCGATCGGCGACGCCCTGGATGAGTTGCTGGATCATGGGGCGCTCGCCGGGAGCAAAATCGTGGGAGTCATGGGTGGACACGCCGCCCAGCGTGGCACCAGCGAATTCGCCGACGCCGCGAGGCTGGGCCGCCTGCTCGCCCAGGCCGGTTTCGCTGTCGCCACCGGAGGTGGACCCGGAGCCATGGAAGCGGCCAACCTGGGCGCCTACTTGAGTGGGCTGCCCGACGTCGACACAACAGCCGCGCTGGGAACCCTCGCCGAGGTACCGGGGTTCAGGCCCTCGGTGACGGCTTGGGCACGGCAAGCAGCCGTCGTCGTCGAACGTCATCCGGAAGGCACCCCGACGCTTGGAATACCCACGTGGTTCTACGGCCATGAGCCTCCGAACCTGTTTGCCACCCACATCGCCAAGTACTTCGCCAACGCCCTCCGGGAAGCCATCCTGTTGGAGCTTTGCAATGGTGGGACCATCTTCCTTCCGGGGGCCGCAGGAACGGTGCAGGAAATCTTCCAGGACGCCTGCGAAAACTACTACGGAGCGCCGGAGACCATCACTCCCATGGTGCTGGTGGGACGCGACCATTGGGAACGGACACTCCCGGCATGGCCGATGTTGCAGGGCCTCGCCGCGGGGAAGCCCATGGAGCACAGGATCTTCCTGGTCGATAGCGTGGAGGAGGCACTCGCAGTAGTTTCCGGCCAAGGAGCACGGCGCGGCTAGAAGTCCTTGCTGCACGGACCTTGGCCGAGTTGGGCCAGGCCCGTCCGGTCGCCGGCAGCGTATTGCCGGACCCACGAAGCCTGGTCAAACATGAGCTGCCGGGGATCGTCCACGTGGTCCAGGCCCAGCAGGTGTCCCAGCTCATGCATGATCACCGCGATGCCGATCTCCTTGCCCTCGGAAGTGTCCACAATGCCGGCGAACTGGGGCGCGTCCAGGGACACGGTGCCTGTGACGTAGGCCTTATAGCCGTTGCTCAGGCCAATCGATGAGCTTCCGCCCAGACCCACAGTCTGGCCTGTCAGGCGTGGCACCTGCTCCGGAGTGGTCCAGGCGATCAGGACGGGAGCCCATCGGTCCCCGTACCGGGCCGGCTGGTATCCGGTCCTGTTGGTGGAAGGGACCTCGGAACTCGGACCGTCGTAGATGAACTTCAATCCAGTGGCCACGCTGGCTTGCCGGACGGCTTCTTCCACCAGGGGCTGCCAGGAAGGATCCGCCTGGTCCGCGTTCACCACGTAATGGATGGGCCTGCACGGCGAGTAGGCCAGGGGGGTTCCGTCTTCTTTGACGGCAAGGAACTTGTAGGAGGTACTGGTCCGGTTTATTGGCGCCGGAGTTCCAAGCGGCGCGTCGGCTTCTTCCAGCCCGGGCAACGGGTCCTGGCGTTGTCCGAACGGTACTAAACCGGGGCGTGGAGCCTGGCTCTGCGTGGCGGATGATCCGTAGAGGAACCGCTGCAGGTCGCCGCTGAAATACGCGCCCGCGCAGACAAGGCCGAGGACGCCGAACAGGAACAGGATGGCGGCGATGCTGCTGTGCTTGATCGGTGGACGCGGCGCTGGGGGATCGGGGTCCGGCCACTGGGGCGACCCGTAAGGTTCCATGGAACCCCCTGACGTGGAGGCCGCGGACGGGAGGTGGGGCGCCGCCGTCGGCCGTAGTCGCCAGCATAAGTCCGGACGCCACGGGAGTCCATGCCGGAAGTGGTCGGCTGCTAGATGTCCTTGCGGCAGGGCGCTGATGCCAGGAGGTGCAGGCCGTTCAGGTCGCCGGCAGCGAGGCCGTCCGGGGCACCGATTTCCGGGTACATGAGCTGGACCGGATCATCCACGTGGTCCAAGCCCATCACATGTCCCAGTTCGTGTTGCATGACCGCCAGGACGTAGTCGGCCCCTTCGGGGTTGGCCAGTAGTTCGGCTACCTGCGGAGTGTCCAACTCGAGGCTGCCGGTGATGTAGCTTTTGGGTCCGTTGTTGAGCGAGTACATGGTGCTGCCGCCGGTCCCGATGACTTTGTCTGCCAAGGCCGGCGCTGCCTCCGGCGTGGTCCATGAGATCAGCAGGGGAGCCCATCGATCGCCGTATTTGGCGGGCTGGTATGGTTCGCGGCGGTCCACGGGCAACTCATCGGTGCTGCCGTCGTTGACGAACTGGATTCCCGAAGCGGCGGATACCTTGGCGATCGCAGCCTCCAGCAACGCATCGGAGCCTTCCGGCGCGGAGGCGTTGTTCACTACGTAGTGCAGCGGCCGGCACGGTGAATAGCCAACGGGAGTGCCGTCGTCGTTGGTGGCCAGGAACTTGAACGAATCGTTCGCTGTCCCGGGCGCCGGCGGTGAGGCGAGAGGGGCGTCCGCCTCGTCAACGCCCGGCGGCGGGGCGTCGGCGGCACGGGCAGGTTTTGTTTGGCTTTGTCCGCTTTGCGGGGCGCCGGGGACGCTGACCCCGGGGAAAAGTGCGGTGATGCGGGGGTCTCCGTGCAGGAATCCGCTCACCAGGACGGCCACCACTGCGGCGATGCCGGCCATGACGAGGCCGCGAAGGACCCGCCAGGCAGTTGCCGCACGTCGGTGCTTTGGCGCACGCGTTTCCCGCTCCGAGTCCACGGTTCTCCATTCCTCACGCCCTGGTCACGCGGGGCAGCGCGGAGGACGAACCAACATTACGGGCTGCGGAGGGAGGCGTCCAAACTTAGACGATCGTTGCGCCGAACACCAGGCCCAGCCCATAGGTGGCAGCCGCTGCTCCAAGACCAATGGCGAGTTGCCGCAACCCGCGGCTCAGCGGCGACGTTCCGGACAGCAAGCCCACGACGGCGCCGGTCGCCAGGAGCGCGATGCCCACCAGCACGCCGGCTACCAGCAAAGCAGCCACACCCGTCATGCCGAAAATGAACGGCAGGATGGGCACGATGGCGCCCGAGGCGAAGAAGCAGAAGCTGGACAACGCGGCGCCCCACGCCGAACCGACGGATTCGTGCTCATCGGTGGCCGGCTTCTCTGGCTGCAGGGAGAGGCTGGGGTCGCAGTCGCAGCTGAAGACGCCCATGCGTTCGGCGGCGCGGTGTTCGGCGGCTTCGTGGGTCATGCCCCGAGCCAAGTACACAAGAACCAGCTCGTTGTGCTCGATGTCCAACGAAGGTGCTGCTGTGAGCGTGGCCTGAGTGGGCAACGTGGCGTTAAGCAATTCCCGCTGGGAGCGCACGGAAACGTACTCGCCGGCGCCCATGGACAACGCCCCGGCCAACAGGCCTGCGACGCCGCTCATCAGCACGACAGGGCTGGGCACGCCGGTTGCGGCCATGCCCATGACCAGCGAAAGGTTGCTGACCAAGCCATCGTTTGCGCCGAAGACAGCAGCGCGGAAAGTGCCGGAGAGCCTGTTGCGTCCACGCGTGGCCAGGCCCCGGACCACTTCTTCGTGGATCTGCTCATCGGCCACCATGGCTGCTGTTGCCGCCGGTTCGGTGCCGTAGGGGGAGCGGCCTTCGGCTCGTTGGGCCAGGGCCAGTACAAAGACCGACCCGAAGTTGCGGGCCAGGAAGCCCAGGAACTGGCTGCGGGTTGAGGCGGCCTTGGGCATTCCGGCGTGCTCGCCCAGGAGCTTGAGCCAGTGGGCCTCGTGACGCCCTTCGGCTTCGGCCAGGGCCAGGAGGATTTGGCGTTCTTCGCCGTCGCGCCTCTGGGCGAGTTCGCGATAGACGGCAGCCTCGGCGCGCTCATCGGCCAGATACTGACGCCAGCGGCGGATGTCCGAGGACGACGGGGATGCATCATTTTTCGAGGCTACGCTGGCGACGGCCGTTGTTTCGGGGGCCGTGTTTTCGGTGGCGGGGTCCGGAGCCGGGCTCGACGAACCGGGGGATTCCTGGTGCTGTTGCACTTTCTCTCCTGTGCTGGGTGGGGTGGTTTCGGCCCCATTGCACGCCCCACACTACCGCTTATTGGCGGGGATTTTTGGCTGGTATTCCTCAACTGGAATGTTCGGCGCACCGTAATTCCGGGCACCCTTGACCCTCGACTGAGGCGGTGCTCAGATGGAAGGACAGGAGCGGGGAGCTCCCCGTTTTCCGGTTACCGGGCTTTGACCGGCCCACGAGACGGAGGTTGCATTATGGACACCACCGAATCACACGCCAGCCACCCGCGGGCGACCATCGAGTCGGACCCAGCCTATGACTACGCCGAGGATCAGGAAGTGGACGAAGCCTGGGTGGAAGAGGTGGACGCCCCGGAGGACGACGAACGCGTCGTCCCGATCGATGAAACCGAGGACTTCCGCGAGGAGGACGAAGGGAACTAGGCCTGCTCCCACGGGCAGAGAGGGAAGTGCCGCTGCACGCCCTCGCGCTTTCCGGCGGCAGCAACGGTCACCGTCAGGGTCCTTGAGGCCGCACACCATTGCGTCGGCCGGACAGCCTGCGTCAGGGCCCGGGTGATCAAGTGCGGTTCGGGATGCCCAAACCGCGCCGTACCGGCGTTGGAGATGATGGTCACCGTGCCCAGGAAAAGGTCGACGGCGGGAATCACCGTGACCGTGCGGGCTGCGGTTTTGGCAGGGGTTCCTGTGGCCGGCGCACTTGCGGCCGGCGTGGATGCCTGGGTGGTATCGCCTTGGTACGGCAAGGGACTGCTCCTCAGTGGAGTGCTCTTGCCCGCTCGGTTGTCTCTGGTCCGGGACGGGCCGCTTCCTCATCCGAACCACCCGTGAACATGGGGTTGGTGTGTGGCCAGTCGGAGCTTGGCACCACATCTCTTGAAGCTGGGACAACCCTACCCCACCGGGCGTTCTTCCAGGGGACGAAACAACGGCGACGCCTCCCCGAAAAGGGGTGGCGCCGCCGTCGAACGTTGCTCTGTTACTTGCCGTGCACTTTTACTTGTGGCTGCTGACCGGGTGGGCCTCCGGCGGCAGCTCTTCCGAGACAGCACCTGCGACGCGCTTGTCCCATGCTTCGCGGACCGCGGGATCCGTGGGCGGGGTGAGCAGCGAGATCACTACGTAGGCGATGAAGGAAGCCGCGAGGCCGAAGTAGATCGGCTCGTTGGCGTAGACGCCGTCAGCGCTGGGAATGACTCCAACGGCGAAGAAGATCAGCAGGACAAGCGTCAGCACCGAGCCCACTGCCATGGACCACGCGGCGGCGATGCCCGTGCCGCGCTTCCACACCAGGCCGCCCAGGATTGCCACCAGGAGGCCACCTACCAGGATGTCGTAGGCGATGGTGAGGGCGACAACCACGTCCTGCGCAGCCATGGAAATCAGCACGGCTACGATACCGAGGCCAAGTACCCAGTAGCGGTTGGCCTTGACGTCGTGCTCGGGGTTCTCCGTGTCATCAGTGTTGATGGTCTTGCCGAACCAGCTGGCCACGAACGGGACGACGTCTGCACGTGCCACCGTTGCCGCGGCAATCAGGGCTCCGGATGCGGTGGACATCATTGCTGCAACAGCTGCGGCCATGACCAGGCCGCCGATGCCGACAGGCAGGATGTGCGTTGCTACCTCTGCGTAAACCACGTCCTTGCCGAGGTTGGCGACGTCGATGTCCGGGAGCGCTACGCGGGCAGCCAGGCCGATCAGGGCCCCGGCGATGCCGTAAAGGATGCAGTAGACACCTGCGGTGGCGCCGCCCCAGCGTGCGACGGTGGGGGTCTTGGCGGTGAAGACGCGCTGCCAGATGTCCTGGCCGATCAGGAGGCCGAGCGTGTACACCACGAAGTAGGTGATGATCGTCTGGACACCAATGCCGTCGATCTGGAAGAAGCTTGCGTCGAGGCGCTCACGGATGCCGTCCATGCCGCCGGCTGCGTTCATGACGAACGGGAGCATCAGGAAGAAGATGCCTACGGTCTTGATGATGAACTGGACCTGGTCGGCCAGGGTGATGGACCACATACCGCCGATGGTCGAGTAGACGAGCACGATCGCGCCGCCAACTGCGATGGCCAGCCAGCGTTCCCAATCGAAGAGGACCACGAAGATGGTGGCGTAAGCGCCGGTGGACGTGGCACACAGCATCAGCGTGTACGCCAGCATCACGATTCCGGAGGTCTGCGTGGCCTTGCTGCCGTAGCGAAGGCTCAGCATCTGGGAGACCGTGTAGATCTTCAGGCGCTGGATGGTGCCTGCGAACAGGAGGCTGAGCAGCAGCACGCCCGAGCCGATTGCCACAACCAGCCACATGCCGGAGATGCCGAACTTGTAGCCGAGGCCGACGCCGCCCACGGTGGATGCGCCACCGAGGACCACTGCGGCCATGGTGCCGGTGTAAAGGAAGGGGCCCAGGCGGCGGCCGGCCACCAGGAAGTCGCTGTTGTTCTTGGTGCGGGACTTGCCCCACCAGCCGAATGCCAGCATGGCGAGCAGGTACACCACCACGATTGCGATGTTAATAGCCGAAGATTCCATGAGAGGTCCTTGGAGCTGATGCACGGAGGTTGGGGTTTTCGACGATACTCCTGCGAAGCGTCGAAGTCTCTGTGCTGATGATTGGAGATTGGGGATGTGTTGTGTGCCTCACAGACAACACTTGTTGCCTATGAGGATATGTTGTGATCGGAGTAACAGTCAAGATGCTTTGGTCATGGTTCCGCGGATTCTGGCCTTGTTGGCCTGTCTCCCGGCTACTATTGCTCCAATGACAGGGCCACATGACAGGCCTGAAAGGTTCGTGAATGAAGGCTCTACCCGTTGAACCGAGCAATGTTCCCGTTGCCATCGGTTCCAGAATCCGCGCAGCCCGGCAGGCGCAGCGCCTCACCATCGAGCAAGTGGCGGACGCTACCGGGCTGACCAAGGGCTTCCTCAGCCGTGTGGAGCGCGACCTGACATCGCCGTCGGTCGCTTCCTTGGTCACCCTGTGCCAGGTCCTGTCGGTATCGGTGGGGGACTTGTTCGCAGCCCCGGAGACGCACTTGACCAAGCGCGACGACGGTCCCCGCATCTCCCTGGGTGGCCAGGGCATAGTGGAGCGCTTACTGACCGCCCGCTCGGAGCGGCGGCTCCAGATCCTGCAAGCAACCATCGAGCCCCGGGGCCGCGGTGAAAACGAGCTGTACGCCGTGGACTGCGACGTAGACGTCCTGCACGTGGTCAAGGGCAGGATCAAGCTCATCCTGACCAATGAGGAGTACGACCTCGAAGAGGGGGACACCCTCTCCTTCCCGGGGCGCGAGCCGCATACCTGGATCAACCCCACGGACGAAACCGTCGAGGTGCTCTGGGTGCTGGTTCCAGCGGCCAGCCGCTAGTTTCGCGCCAACGCGCGGGGGCGGCAGCTAGCCGACGTGCACCCATGGCCGGCGGGTGATGTCCGGCTCGGCTTCCCTCAGCACTTCACGGGTGACAGGCGCGATCTCGCCTTCGCCGAAGAACAGGAACTTGCTGAGGTTGGAGATCGGGTTGCCCTCGGTCCAGCGGAAGTAGATGTGCGGCATGAACCCGGTGACGTCGCGGATGTGCAGCAGGACTGCGGCTACGGTGTTGGGCACGTTGTTGCTGTGCACTTCCAGGATCTTGAACCCGTGCCGCTGCTTGCCTACGACCTGGAGTTCCTGCTCGAAGTCCGAGCTGTCGTCCACGATGACCTCGATGAACACGGCGTCGCAGTCAACGGGAAGGTGGTTGGCCTGCTGGGCGTGCTGGAGCTTCTCCCGGTAGCGGCTTGCGCTGAGGTGCTTGGGCTCGTGGGCGATGATGCGCACTGGTCCTTCGGCAGCGTTCGCCGTGAATTCAAGGGCCTTCTCATCCATCTTGATGTGGGTGGCCCGGAGTTCGAAGGCGCGCCTCATGCGGGAAATGAAGCTGACGACCATGATGCCCAGGATGAAGAGCGCCGCAATCTTCAAGCCGTCGGGGCGTTCGATCGAGTTGACCACGGTGGTGTAGACGAACACGAGGGAGATCAGCCCGAAGCCGATGACCTGGGCCCGTTGCTTCTTTCGCCGTGCGGACAGGGTCACGGCTATGGAGGCCGAGGTGATGAGGACCAGCACGCCTGTGGCGTAGGCGCCACCCTGGGCGTTGACGTCCGCCTTGAAGATGATGGTGACAAGGAAAGCGATGACTGTGAACACCAGCACCAGTGGACGAAGGGCGCGGGCCCACGCCGGCGCCATGCCGTAGCGGGGCAGGTACCTCGGGACCAGGTTGAGCAGTCCCGCCATGGCGGAAGCGCCGGCGAACCAGAGGATGGCGATGGTGCTGACGTCATAGACAGTTCCGAAGCCGTCGCCGAGGAATTTGTGGGCGAGGTAGGCGAGTGCGCGGCCCTCGGCCTTGCCGCCGTCTTGGAATTCGGCGGCGGGGATCAGCATGACGGTGGTGAAGCTGGACGTGATGAGGAATGAGCTCATGATGATGGCTGCGGTGGTGAGCAGCTTGTGGGCGCCCTTGATCCGGCCTGTGGGCTTGGCTTCGGTGTCTGTAGCGTGGCCCTTGATCTGGGGCATGACAGCCACGCCGGTTTCGAATCCGGAGAGGCCCAGTGCCAGGCGGGGGAACACCAGGAGTGCCAGGGCGATCATCATGATCGGGTCGCCGTGGGAGGTGGTGAGGGCGGTCCACCAATCGGTGATGACGCCGGACTCGGTGAAGAGGTGGGCCATGGATACGGCAATCACCACCAGGTTCAGCGCCAGGAATGCCGCCACGAGGACTACTGCCACGTTGATGGCTTCCTTGAAGCCGCGGAGGAAGACGACGCCGAGGCCTGCTATCAAGGCCAACGTGATAACCACTTGCTGGCCTTCGAGGAAGTGCGGAGCGAAGGGGTTCTCGATGAGGTGGGCTGTGGCGTCCGCGGCGGAAAGGGTAATGGTGATCATGAAGTCCGTGGCGGCGAAGCCGAGGAGGGCCAGGACGAAGAGCTTGCCTCCCCATCGGGGCAGTAGTCGTTCCAGCATGGCAATGGAGCCCTCGCCGCGCGGGCTTTCCTTCGCAACGCGGCGATACACGGGCAGTGCGCCGGCAAGGGTTGCGAACACCAGGAGCAAGGTGGCCAGCGGGGACAGCAGGCCGGCGGCCAGTGCGGCGATGGCCGGCTGGTACCCAAGGGTGGAGAAGTAGTCCAGGCCGGTGAGGCACATGACTTTCCACCAGGCTTGGGGCTTATGCGAGTCCGTGGGGCGGCCGTGTGGGCCTTGCCGCTTTCCTGAGGTTTCCGGCATTCCTTCCAAAAGCCATGCTTTGAGCTTGAAGGAATTCTTTGGCCGGTTGGCCGGGTCGGCCGGAGGCCTCGTCAGGGTGGTCACGTTGTCCTTTCGCGCAGCACGGTACTGCTTCCGCTAGGAGCGTATGGCCGCATTCGACGCCGGGACCCCGGTTTTTATGGAATCTTTACGCCTGCTGTGACCGGCATCTCACCCCCTCGGTTCATCACAAATTTGTAAACAGGTGATGCATATTAGGCAACTTCGAGTGTATGATGGGTGTCACAGCTAGTGATCCAATCCCCCCAAAGATGACAAGGAGTGGCACATTTTGGAAGAGCTCCGTATTGAAGCCAACGGGAACCTCGGCCCCATCGATTCGTCCCGCATCCCGCGCTACGCCGGTGCCGCCACCTACGCCCGACTGCCTCGCCTGGACCAGGTCGCCAAGGCCGATGTCACCGTAGTTGGCGTCCCCTTCGACTCCGGCGTTTCCTACCGTCCCGGCGCCCGCTTTGGCGCCAACCACGTGCGTGAGGCCAGCCGTCTGCTGCGCCCGTACAACCCGGCTTGGGACGTCAGCCCGTTCGAGAACATCCAGGTTGCCGACGCAGGCGACATGGCCGTGAACCCGTTCAACATCAACGAGGCCATCGAGACCATCCAGCAGAATGCCCTGGACCTCACGGCCAGCGGCAGCAAGCTGGTCACCCTCGGTGGCGACCACACCATTGCCCTCCCGCTCCTGAGGGCAGCAGCAGAACGTGCCGGCGAACCCATTGCCATGCTCCACTTCGATGCGCACCTGGATACCTGGGACACCTACTTCGGCGCCGAGTACACGCACGGCACGCCGTTCCGCCGGGCAGTGGAGGAAGGCATCCTGGACACGGAAGCCATCAGCCATGTCGGCACCCGCGGTCCGTTGTACGGCAAGAAGGACCTCGACGACGACCACCGCTTCGGCTTCGGAATCGTCACCTCCGCTGACGTCTACTACCAGGGCGTCCTGGAGACGGTAGCCAAGATCCGTGACCGCATTGGCAACCGACCGCTCTATATCTCGGTTGACATCGATGTCCTGGATCCGGCGCACGCGCCCGGAACCGGAACCCCCGAAGCCGGCGGCATCACCAGCCGCGAACTCCTGGAAATCATCCGTGGCTTCCGCGGCATGAACCTCGTGGGCGCGGACATCGTGGAAGTTGCTCCGGCGTATGACCACGCAGAAATCACCGGTGTTGCCGGCAGCCACGTAGCTTATGAGCTCGTGACCCTCATGGCAGACAACGCCGTGGAAGGCGACCGTCTCGGCGCTCCGAACGGCTACGCACAGCAGGCGCTCGGCGCCCGCATTGCCGAGCTCGCCAAGGCAACCGGAGACCAGCGATGATCGACTTCGATCCCGGTACGGCAGCCCCGACAAAGGGGACCAACCAGCGCAACGGCGGGGACCTCGTCGTCGAGACCCTCGAAGCGTTGGGCGCGAAGACCGTTTTTGGTATCCCGGGGCAGCACGCGTTGGGTCTTTTTGACGCCATGGGCCGCGGCAACCTGCACTTTGTTTCCTCCCGGGTGGAGAACAACTCGGCGTTTGCCGCTGACGGCTATTCCCGTGCCACCGGTGAGGTGGGTGTGCTGTTCCTGTCCACCGGGCCCGGCGCGCTGACCTCCCTTGCGGGGCTGCAGGAAGCCTACGCCACGGGTGTTCCCATGGTGGTTGTTGCCAGCCAGATCCCGCTTGACGGCCTGGGCGCACGCCGCAAGGGCATGCTGCACCAGCTTGATGACCAGAAGGCCTCGGCCGCGAACGTCACCAAGAGCCAGCGCCTGATCCAGCACGCTTCCGGAATCCCGTCGGCCATCCAGGATGCCTGGACCGAAGCGATCTCCTCGCCGCAGGGGCCGGTCTGGATCGAAATCCCGCAGAACGTCCTGTTGGATCCCATCATGGTTCCCCCGGTGGAAGACGCGCTCGCCGAGGCCTTCGATAACCCGCCGCGCGTGGAGTTGATCCGCGAAGCGGTCAAATGGCTTTCGACGGCGGAACGTCCGGCGATCATCGCCGGTGGCGGTACGCGTCGTGGCCGGGCCGAGAAGTCGCTGCTCTCCATCGCCGAACAGCTCCGTGCCCCGGTGATCTGCACTCCCGGCGGTAACGGTGCGTTCCCGTGGACCCACGAGCTGTCCTTGCAGTCCTGGATCGAGGACCGGTACATGACCGATGTCCTGGAAGACGCCGATGTGTTGATCGTCATTGGCTCCTCGCTGGGTGAAGTGACCTCCAACTACTTCACCTTTGAACCCCGCGGCCGCATCATCCAGATCGACGCCGAACCCCGCGTCCTGGAATCCAACCGGCCCGGGCTTGGCATCCGCGCCGACGCAGGCCAGGCCCTCGCAGCGCTGGACGAAGCCCTCGCTGAGGCGGGTGCAGCGGATGCGACACAGCGTTCCTGGCATGGCACCAGCCCGGAAGAGGTGGTCAAGGAGTCCTTGGCCAAGGTCACCGCACGCCTGGAATCGCAGGACCTGGCCAAGGAACTGAAGTTCATGTCGGACATCCGCGAGGCTGTGCCGGCTGATATGCAGACGTTCTGGGACATGACCATCTCCGCTTACTGGGGTTGGAGCTGCTGGGATGCCCGGCAGGGCCAGTTCCACTCCGCCCAAGGAGCCGGCGGCCTGGGCTACGGCTTCCCGGCAGCAATCGGCGGTGCCGTGGGGCTGGAAACCACGGGCAAACCGAGCCGGGTGCTGGCTGTGTCCGGTGACGGTTCCTCCATGTACTCCATCTCCGAACTCGCCACCGCCAAGCAGCACAACGTCCCGGTCACCTGGCTGATCGTGGACGACGGCGGCTATGGCATCCTGCGCGAATACATGGTGGGCGCCTTCGGCCAAGCCACGGCCACCGAACTCGCCCGCCCGGACTTCGTCAAGCTTGCCGAGTCCTTCGGCGTCCCGGCCCGCCGGGTTGCCCCCGAGGAAGTCGGGGACGCGCTCAAGGCGTCGTTCGAAGCGGACGGACCCAACGTCGTCGTGGTTGAAACGCTGCTGAAGATGTTCGGCCCCACGCATTTGGATTAAACAGACCCAAAAACAGCCAGCCCCCGCACGGTCATCCGTGCGGGGGCTGGCTGCTTTAAGGACACTCAGTCGAGTTCGCGCTGGGTGCCCTCAGGAGTGAGTTTCACAGCGATAACCGCGGCAAGCATCGCGGCGATCCAGAACACCGCGATGAGCCACAGGCCACCGCCGGCTGCGAGGCTGAGGCCGGCGACGATCATGGGAGTGAAGCCGGCACCGATCATCGAGGCACCTTGATAGGCCAGGGACGCGCCGGTGTAGCGGTTGCGGGTGGGGAATTGTTCGGCCACATAGGCGGCAATGGGCCCGTAGAGGAAGCCTTGCACGAGGCCATTGCCCAACACGATGGCCAGGGCAAATGCCCACAGTTCGCCGTTGTTGATGAGCAGCAGGATGGGGTAGGCAAGGACAGCGCCCAGCAAGGATGCGCCGATAAGGACGCGGCGTCGGCCGATCCTATCGCTGAGGCGTGCCGAGTAGAAGCAGATGATCAGCGTGAGAAGTGCCGCGAAAGCCTTGATGTTCAGGACACCGTTCTTGTCAGCACCGTTCTCAACGGCCACCGAGACACCCCACACGGTGGTCATCGACTGGCACACATAGAACGCTGTGGTTGCCAGCAACCCGAGCACCACGGCACGGCGGTTGTTCTTGAGGACGTCGAGCAGGGGGACCCGCCGTTTGGATCCTTCCGCTTCCAGTTTCTGGAAGGCAGGAGTCTCGGAGACTTTGAGGCGGATGACCATACCGACGGCGATCAGCGCGGCGCTGAGCAGGAACGGTACGCGCCAACCCCACGCCAGGAAGTCGTCGCCGGAGAGTGCTGCGAACAGGGACAGCGCGAGCGTGCCCAGAATGGCTCCAGCCGGGCCTCCGGCGTTGGCGAAAGCTGCCGCGAATCCGCGGTGCTTCTTGGGCGCGTGCTCTATGGCCATGAGGGCAGCGCCACCCCACTCGCCGCCCACAGCGACGCCCTGGACCAGCCTGAGCACCACCAACGCGATCGGCGCGGCAATGCCGATCTGGGCCGTGGTTGGCAGCAGTCCGATCATCGTGGTCCCAAAACCCATGATGAGCATGGAGAGGACAAGCATCTTCTTGCGGCCCATCCGGTCTCCGAAGTGGCCGAAGATCAGGCCGCCAAGGGGTCGGGCAATGTAACCGACGGCGAGCGTGACAAAGGACGCGAAGAGCGCGAAGCCGGGGCCGAGATTGGCGAAGAAGACCTTGTTGAACACCAAGCTGGCGGCTGTGGCGTAGAGCATGAAGTCGTAGTACTCGATCGCACTGCCGATGAAGCTGGAGGCAAGGATGCGGCGCATGTCCTTGGACTTCATGGAATTCTCAGGTGCGAGGGGCGCAGTTCCTGGCAGGATGTCCTGCGGTGATGCTGGGCTCATGTGATTCCTCAGGTTGCTGGGGTCCGGCCGTCAGCGTTGACGGGCGAACGGAATGACGTCGAGATCGTTGGGGACGGTGAACTTTCCCGTGAAGTGTTCTGCGGCCTCGTGCCAGACCGATGCGGAGGCCGAGCCCGGAACGAGGTGATGCAGGGCCAGGTGCCCGGCACCGGCGGCTTCGGCCAGTTTCGCTGCCTCGCGGACGCTGGTGTGGGACTTGTAATGGTGGTCCCGCGCGGCCCGGCTGCCATCGTCGGTCTTGTCCGCATACAGCGATTCCACCCACGCGAAGTCGATGGCCTCATGCAGCAGCAGGTCCGTGTCCTGGGCCAGGGTGATCATGTTCTGTGTGTAGGCGGTATCGCCGGAAATCGTCACGGAGCCCTCGGCAGTCTCGAAGCGGAAGGCGAACGCCGGAGCAACCGGCGGGTGCTCCACCAGGATGGCGGTCACGGTGACAAGCTCATCCCGGTAGACCTCGAACGGCTCCATGTCCGGCGTTGGATTGCTGTTGGGGTGGTACCCGGTTTCGACTGGTATCCGGAGATCTTCGGCCTTGAAGATTTCCAAGGGGCTGGGCCGGAGGCTGTCCAGGATGCGGTCATTGAGGTCCGTAGCGTGGGCGGCCATGAGTTGTTCGAACATCTGCCGGGTACCCGGCGTCGGATTCTCCGGCGCCAGCGGAAGAGGCTCGACGACGGCGCGCGGCGACACCGGGGGAAGCTCACCCCGGTTGCCCGGGCCAATGATCCTGACCGGGTTATCGGTGCGATCAGCAAGGGCGTACAGGCCAAAGATGCCCAGGCCGGCCAGATCATAGACATGGTCCGAATGGAGGTGGGTGATGAAGAGCGCCCTCAAATCCTTGAGTTCCAGGCCTGACTGGCTGAGCCTGCGTCCGGCGCCTTGGCCGAAATCCACCAGGTAGAAGGCCTCTCCCACCACCACGGCAGTGGCGATTCCCGTGCGCTCGCCGGTTTCGGCTGCCGCCCACCATCTGGGGCCGCCGGCGGTCCCCAGGGTGACGATGTGCGGTTTCAGGGATGACGTCAGTGTCACGGGTGTCTCCTTCGACGTTGGCTTTTCTCCAGTGTGGCCCGGCTCACTGCACTTGTATAATCAATCAATTCTAAGAAGTTCATAAGGAGAACTGATGGCTGAGTTCACCCTGCGCCAGCTCGAGTATTTTGTGGCCGTGCTCGATCATGGCTCCCTCACCAAAGCTGCGAGCGAAAGCAACATCTCCCAGGCCGCTGCCTCAATGGCGATCGCCCAGTTGGAAAAAAGCCTCGGCCTGGACCTGCTCATCCGGACCCGCGCCAAGAGGGTGGAGCCCACGCCGGCGGGACTTGAACTCGGCGTCCGTGCCCGGCGAATCCTCGGGGAAACGGCGGATCTGCAGGCCGGGGCACTAATGCGGTCCCATGAAGAGATGCGCGGCCGGGTGTCCATCGGCTGCATGGTGGCCATTTCGCCCCGGGTGATCCCGGAACTCATCGGCTATTTCGCGGAGAAGTGGCCCGAGGTGGAGCTCGACTTTGTGGAGGGCGCTGCCGAAGACCTGCAGAAGGCGGTGGGGGAGGGTGAACTGGACCTCGCGTTTGTCTACTCCCTTCAGGTGGTGCCGGGCGTGGATGTGGTCAAGGTGGTGGAGTCGCGTCCGCAGTTCATGCTGGCCGCGAGCCACCCCCTGGCGGGAAGGGCATCGCTACGCTTCGCCGACCTCGCCAGCGAGGATGTCATCCTCTTCAACGTGCCGCCCAGTGCCGAGCGCGTCACGGCCATGTTCCTCTCGGCGGGCATTGAGCCGAAGGTCCGCTGGAAAAGCGTGGTGGCGCAGACCATCCGCGGCGTGGTGGCCAGCGGAAGGGCTATCTCCGTCACTCACGCGTGGCCGGGGGTCGCGCCTGTTTACGCGGACGCCAAAGTTGCCCTGGTGCCCATTGAAGACGATCTCCCTGAGAGTTGGCTCGTCGCGGCCGTGCCCCCGGGGATCACGCGGCCACGCAGGGTAGATGAGGTCATCAAGGCAGCGATCCACCTGGCCCGGTAAGCCCTCCTCCTCATCTTTAGTTTCCCAAAGCAATCAAATAAGGTTATAGTTGCTTTAGGCAAACAAAAAGAGGGGTGTTTCCCATGTCCGTCGGTTCTGCCACAGCGACCGATCTTGTGCATCAAATCTTCGACCTCCAGCGCACTCTGCGCTGTGTGGTGACCGCCCACATGGCCCGCGTTCCCGACGTCGGAATGGCAGTCCAGGGCGTCATGCGGTTCATCGGCGAGGGGGAGACCCGCGCTACGCACCTGGCCACGCGCCTGGGCGTCAGCGCCCCGGTACTCAGCCGGCACATCACCGAGCTGGAAGAGCTTGGCTTCGTAGTCAGGCGGCCCGATCCAGCGGACGGAAGGGCCCAACTCCTCGCCCTCACGGACAGGGGCGCGGCGAAGCTGCACGAATTCGAAGAACAACGCAGCGTGAGACTGCGGGATTACCTGGCGGATTGGAGCGAGGCAGACGCCCTCGAGGCCTCCCAGGTCATCAACAAACTCACGGAGTCCCTCAAGGACTCAATCCGGGCAACGGCGGCCGGCTCCATCACAACAAACCAGACAGCTTAGGAGCCAAGCATGGCCACACCAGCAGTTCAGCACACCAAGGCGGTGGACGCCTCAGTTAACAAGGCCGCCGCGCCCATGACGCACCGTCAAATCATGGAAGCCCTGACGGGCCTCCTGGCGGCCTTCTTCACGGCGATCCTCAGCAGCACGATCGTCGCCAACGCACTGCCCACCATCATGTCCGAACTCAAGGGCACGCAAACCGACTTCGCCTGGGTCATCACGGCCGCGTTGCTGGCGAACGCTGCAACCACGCCCATCTGGGGCAAGCTCGCGGACCTCTTCGACAAAAAGCTCCTGGTCCAGCTGAGCATCATCATCTTTGTGGCCGGTTCCGTCATGGCCGGTCTGTCCGAAACGATTCCGCTGCTGCTGACCGCACGCGTCATCCAGGGTATCGCCATGGGTGGCCTCACTGCCTTGGCGCAAGCCATCATCGGCTCCATGATCCCGCCGCGTGATCGTGGTAAGTACTCCGGCTACATGGGTGCCGTCATGGCCGTCGGCACCGCAGGTGGCCCGCTGCTGGGTGGCTTCATCGTTGACAGCCCGCTCGGCTGGCGCTGGACGTTCTTCGTCTGCGTGCCACTGGCCGTCGTCGCGCTCATCCTGCTCCAGGTGACACTGAAGATCCAGCACATCAAGCGCCCGGCCAAGATCGACTGGCTCGGCTCCATCCTGCTGACTTCCGGTGTGAGCCTGCTCCTGATCTGGGTCTCCTTCGCCGGCAACCCGGACTACTACGACTGGTTCTCCTGGCAGTCGGCCCTCATGGTGGGTGGCGGCGTAGCGCTGCTGGCCGTCCTGGTATTCGTGGAAACCAAGGTTGCCCAGCCGATCATCCCGCTGAAGATCATCTCCGAGCGCACCACGGCCCTGGCCATCGTCGCGTCGGTTGCTGTCGGCATCGCCATGTTCGGTTCCTCCACGTTCCTGGGTCAGTACTTCCAAGTTGCCCGCGGCGCCACGCCCACCGAGGCCGGCCTGCTGACGCTGCCGATGATCGCCGGCAACCTGATTGGTTCCGTCGCGTCCGGCATCCTGATCAGCCGCTTCGGTAAGTGGAAGAGGTTCCTGATCGCAGGCTCCGTCCTGCTGATTGGCGGCCTCGCATTCGCCGGAACCATGGACCACACCACTGAACTGTGGATCGTCGCGATCTACACCGGCGTGTTCGGCCTGGGCCTTGGCATGCTGATGCAGAACCTGGTGCTGGCCGTGCAGAACACGGTCCAGGCCAAGGACATCGGAACCGCGAGTGCCTCCGTGGCATTCTTCCGCTCGGTGGGTGGCGCAATCGGCGTTTCCGTCCTGGGCGCCATCATGTCCAACCACGTGAAGGACCTGGCCGTTGAAGGCATGGCCGCTGCAGGCATCCCGGTCCAGGGTGGCGCTTCAGGAGCCAGCATGGACCTCGCCGACATACCCGCTCCCATCGCCGAGATCATGCGTGCTGCCTATGGCGACGCCACAGCACAGATCTTCCTGATCTCCGCGATCATCAGTGTCGTGGCCCTCCTGGCCGTACTGTTCATCAAAGAGCGTCCGCTGCGCCGCACCGTGGATGCCGCTCCTGAGAAGGAACTCATCGCCACAGCATCGGGAGACGCCGGGATGTCGCTGGACACCTCTTCCTTGGACGCCGTGAAGGCGGACGACGACGGCGGCAGCGCCTTTGGTGCCGGACGTACTGTTTCCGGGGCCGGGCATCAGGCTCCGAAGCAGGATTCCGGGGCAGACCTGGACCTCGAGTTTGCCCGGATCCTCACGCAGGAACGCCCGCACCCCACGGCTGCTGTCAAGGAAGCAACTGATGTGAAGGAAGTGCAGGAACAGCTGACCCGCACCCAGTACGTACTGGCGGAGCAGCAGTTGCAGCTCAGCCGTGCCAATGTGGAACTGCAGGCGCGGTTGAGGGAACAGCAAACAATCGCGGAGCAGCAGGCCAACACCGCAGGGGAACTCGCTGCGATCCGGAAGGAACTCAAGCGCGAACGCAGGCAGCAAGAGCGGATGGCGTTGTTGCTTCTGCAGGGTGTTGAAGCGCGCGAAGCCCGTCCGGACCACGGAAAGCACGCAGGCTGAATCTGGCCCCCATTCGAAATTCCCGGTTGTCCTGCGCCGGGTGCAGCGAACGAGTGCGGGACCAAGGCGCCGGGGGGGGTAACCCCCCGCGGCGTGGGGGTGAAGGGCCCTGAGGGGGGGCCCCCCCGGGGGCCCCCCCCCCCCCCCGGGGTGGCACCGCGGGGGGGAGTTTTAGGAATTTTTTTTTGCGGGGGGCGCGGGTTTGGTGT
>NZ_JAJOHP010000058.1:0-31083 GCF_021109375.1 Arthrobacter sp. AK01 | reverse complement strand
CCCGCTCGGCGGTCCCCCCCACCAACCAACCCCCCCCTTCTGCAGCGGCTCGCTCCCCGGCCCCCCGGCCCCCCCCCCCCCCCCCCCCCCCCCCCCGGATTGGTGCTTAGCGGTCCAGAACGCTTAAGCCGGGAAGTTCCTTGCCTTCAAGGTACTCCAGGCTGGCGCCACCACCGGTAGAGATGTGGCCGAACTGCGAGTCCTCGAACCCGAGCGTCCGCACAGCAGCAGCGGAGTCGCCGCCACCGACCACAGTGAAGGCAACCGTGTCCGTCAGGGCCTGTGCAATGGCACGAGTGCCAGCGGAGAAGGCTTCGAATTCGAACACGCCCATGGGACCGTTCCAGAAAACAGTCTTGGCCCCTTCGATCTGAGCTGCGAATGCCGAGGCAGATTCGGGCCCAATATCCAGGCCGATGCCGGAAGCGCCGAAAGCACTGTCCTCAATGGCCTCGGCCTTCACGACCTCGTGCTCAGCGTCGGCTGCGAAGCGGCTCGCCACCACAACGTCCGTGGGGATCACGAAGGACGTTCCGGCAGCAGAGGCACGCTTGAGGTAATCCTGAACAACGGGGATCTGGTCTTCCTCGAGGAGGCTGCCAGCGACCTTGTGGCCAGCTGCGGCCAGGAAGGTGAAGAGCATGCCACCGCCCACAAGGATGGTGTCGGCCTTGCCGAGCAGGTTGTCGATGACTGCCAGCTTGTCAGAGACCTTGGAGCCGCCGAGAACCACCACGTAGGGACGCTGTGTGTCCGTTGTGAGCTTTCGGAGAACCTCAACCTCGGTGTGGACAAGATCGCCCAGGTATGAGGGCAGCCGGGTTGCGACGTCGAAGACGCTGGCGTGCTTCCGGTGGACCGCGCCGAATGCGTCGTCCACGAACGCGCCGTTGCTTCCCGTGAGGGCTACCAGCTCATCAGCGAAGGCGCCGCGCTCGGCGTCGTCCTTGCTGGTTTCGCGGGCATCGAAGCGGACGTTCTCCAGGACGAGCACTTCGCCGTCCTGCAGGGCAGCGGCAAGCTCCTTGGCGGAGTCCCCCACTGTGTCTGCGGCAAGCTCTACCTTGAAGTCTGCGAGTTCCGCCAAGCGGGCCGCAGCGGGCTTCAGGGAGTACTTGTCTTCGGGGGCACCCTTGGGGCGTCCCAGGTGGGCGGTTACGAGCACACGGGCACCGGCGTCCGAGAGCTTCTTGAGGACCGGAAGGGAGGCCTTGATGCGGCCGTCGTCGGTCACTGTAGAGCCGTCGAGCGGCACATTCAGGTCACTTCTGACCAAAATGTACCGCCCGCGGACACCTTCAGCGATGAGTTCGTTGAGGGTGTGAGATGTCATGTGTCTACCCTAGCCCAGCTTGGATGCGACGAGCTCCGTGAGGTCTACGAGGCGGTTGGAGTAACCCCACTCGTTGTCATACCAGGAAACAACCTTGACCTGGTTGCCGATGACCTTGGTGAGGCCGGAGTCGAAGATCGAGGAAGCCGGGTCGCCAACGATGTCCGAGGACACGATGGGTGCATCGGTGTAGCTCAGGATGCCGGCGAACTGCTCGGACTCAGCGGCGGCCTTGACGGCTGCGTTGACTTCCTCGACAGTGACTTCGCGGGAAACAGTGACCGTGAGGTCCGTGGCGGAACCAGTGGGGACGGGAACGCGGATGGCGTAGCCGTCGAGCTTACCCTTGAGTTCCGGCAGGACAAGGCCGATGGCCTTGGCGGCACCTGTGGAGGTGGGCACCATGTTGATGGCAGCAGCACGGGCACGGCGGAGATCGCCGTGCGGGCCGTCCTGCAGGTTCTGGTCGGCCGTGTAGGCGTGGACCGTGGTCATGAGGCCACGCTCGATGCCGAAGGCATCGTTGACTACCTTGGCCAGGGGGCCGAGGCAGTTGGTGGTGCAGGACGCGTTGGAGATGATGTTGTGCGCTGCGGGGTCGTAGAGCTCGTGGTTGACGCCCATCACGATGGTGATGTCTTCATCGCTGGCAGGTGCCGAAATGAGGACCTTCTTGGCGCCTGCGTCGATGTGCTTCTGGGCGGCAGCCGCTTTGGTGAAGAAGCCGGTGGACTCGATCACGATGTCCACTCCAAGCTCACCCCAGGGGAGGTTTGCGGGATCGCGCTCGGCAAGGACCTTGATGGACTTGCCGTCGACTACCAGGTTTCCATCGACAACTTCCACGGTCTGGGCGAGGCGTCCACCGACGGAGTCGTACTTCAGGAGGTGCGCGAGGGTCTCGGGGCTGGTGAGGTCGTTGACTGCGACGATCTCAAGGTCTGCGCCCTGGGCCAGTGCTGCGCGGAAGTAGTTACGGCCGATGCGGCCGAAGCCGTTGATACCAATACGGGTGGTCACTATGTGTCAATCTCCTTGGTGCTCTTGCAAGCACGCCTAGTGAGTCGGATTAAAAATTTCCAACTAACAGACCCCGCACGTCTTTGGGCAGAGGTGATTATCAGATCGGAGGGCGACCAGCCACGTTGCTGAAGGCTAACCGCCTTCCGTGATCCATCTTACGTTTAACTGAGCCTGCCCCCGCAACTGCGGAGGCAGGCTTTCCAGCATTTGGCCCCAATTCACGCAAAAAGTGACTTTTGTTACATCGGCGTGAACCGGGGCTCACCAACTAGAGGACGATGAGGCCCGTGGCGTTGGTGCGTGCGGCTTCGAAGCGCTTGGCGACGTCCGCCCAGTTGACGATGTTCCAGAATGCCTTGACGTAGTCAGCCTTGACGTTGACGTAGTCCAGGTAGAAGGCGTGCTCCCACATGTCGAGCATGAGCAGCGGGGTGGTGCCAACTGCGACGTTGCCCTGCTGATCGTAGAGCTGTTCGATGAGCAGGTTTCCACCGATGGGCTCGTAGGCCAGGAAAGCCCAGCCGGAACCCTGCAGGCCAAGCGCAGCGGCGCTGAACTGGGCACGGAAAGCATCGAACGAGCCGAAGGCGTCGTCGATGGCAGCTGCGAGCTCGCCTTCGGGCTTGTCGCCACCGTCCGGGGAGATGTTGTTCCAGAAGACGGAGTGGTTGATGTGTCCGCCGGTGTGGAACGCGAGGTCCTTGGAGAGACGGTTGATGTTGGCGTAGTCGCCCTTCTCGCGGGCATCGGCCAGCTGGGAGAGGGCGTTGTTGGCGCCTGCAACATATGCCGCATGGTGCTTGCTGTGGTGCAGCTCCATGATCTTTGCCGAAATGTGCGGCTCGAGTGCTGCGTAGTCGTAGCCGAGCTCGGGCAGAACGTACTCTGTCACGAAATCCTCCAATGTAGTGGACTGTCGTCCGGTTGGTAACTCTCGTTATTTCATCCGGCCAGCGGGCCGACCGGAAATCCTTGGCGAAGAAACCTGCTCTTGCCTCCACCGGGAACAACCCGAGGCCGCCTTGCAGTATTTCCTCCGCACTTTTTCGATTCTATGGGTGTGCGCTATTCGTCCATCATTTCCGGAGTCACATTTGCCTCAGTGCCCGGGATACCCAAATCCATTGCACGTTTGTCGGCCATGGCAAGGAGGCGCCGGATCCGGCCGGCAATGGCGTCCTTTGTCATGGGTGGATCGGCAAGGCGGCCAAGCTCATCAAGGCTTGCCTGCTTGTGGGCCACCCGGAGCTCCCCCGCGTACTTGAGATGGTCCGGAACGTCGTCACCCAGGATCTCCAGTGCCCGGTCAACCCTGGCACCGGCCGCCACGGCGGCCTGCGCTGAGCGGCGGAGGTTGGCATCGTCAAAATTGGCAAGCCTGTTGGCGGTGGCCCGTACTTCCTTGCGCATCCGCCGTTCCTCCCAGACCATCAAGGCATCGTGGGCACCCATTCGTGTCAGGAGGGCTGCAATGGTGTCTCCGTCGCGGATCACTACACGGTCAACGCCGCGCACTTCGCGGGCCTTGGCCTGGATGCCAAGACGACGGGCGGCGCCAACAAGTGCCAGCGCTGATTCGGGGCCGGGGCACGTGACCTCGAGCGAGGACGAGCGACCCGGTTCTGTCAGGGATCCGTGGGCGAGGAATGCTCCCCGCCACACAGCCTCGGCGTCTGCGGCCGAGCCGTTGACGACCACCGAGGGCAGTCCGCGGACCGGGCGTCCACGTCCGTCCAGCAAGCCCGTCTGGCGGGCGAGGGCCTCACCGTCGCGGACAACCCTGACAACGTACCGGCTCCCCCGGCGTAAGCCGCCGCCGGAGACTACGATGATTTCGCTTTGGTGCCCGTAGACCTCGGCGATCGCCGCGCGGAGGCGCCTGGCTGTGGAGGCGAGGTCGACTTCGGCCTCGATGACGATCCGTCCCGAGATGATGTGCAGGCCGCCCGCAAAGCGCAGCATTGCTGAAACTTCCGCCTTTCGGACCGAAGATTTCTTGATGTCCAGCCGGGACAGTTCGTCCTTGACCGACGCAGTAAGTGCCATCGCGTGTTCCTAACTGTTCCCGAAAATATCGTGGTACGCCGCTGCCAACAGCAGTGGATCATGGACGGGGCGGCGCCTCGACGCCCCTACTCTACCCAACACCACTTCAGCGCCGATCATCCCAGCAGCTTTCTCAAAGGCCTTGAGATCCTGGATCGCAGCAGGATCCGCCAGGACGACGTCGACGCTGAACTCAGGTGCGTAGCGGCGCAGGACATCCAAATGGTCGGCTGCTGTCATGCCTGAGGTTTCCTTGGTTTCCACGTCAAGGTTCATGGTCAGGCAGCGCTTGGCGGCAGTGTCGCCGAGGGCTTGGCGCAGCTCAGGCAGCAGCAAATGCGGCAGGACGGAGGTGTACCAGGAGCCCGGTCCAAGGATGACCCAGTCCGCGAGCTCGATGGCCGTCAGTGCTTCGGTGCAGGCGGGAGCGTCTTCGGGCAGGAGCCGGACGTCTTCGAGTTTGCCGGCCACGGCACACTTTGCCTGCCCGCGAACCGTCTGCAGTTCGTGGCCGCCGGCCGGAAGCGCAATCCGGGCCTGGCCTTCAATGGTGAGGGGCACGCTGGACATGGGAAGAACCTGGCCCCGGGCACCGAGCAGTGCGCCTGCCCACTTCAAGCCGGCCACCGTGTCTCCCAACAGCTCCCACAACGTCACAATGAGCAGGTTGCCCATGGCGTGATGGTCCAGCGAACCGCCCTTGGCGGAACCGGCGTTGAACCGGTGCTGCATGACGTCACGCCAGGTCCGGCCCCAGTCGGTGTCGTCGCACAGGGCGCTGAGCGCCATCCGCAGGTCTCCTGGCGGAAGGACGCCGTACTCCTCGCGGAGCCGCCCCGATGAGCCGCCGTCGTCCGCTACTGTGACGATTGCCGTCAGTTCCGACGTGAGCAAACGCAGTGCCGACAACGAGGCCGCCAAACCGTGGCCGCCGCCCAAGGCGACCACCGAGGGGCTCTTCTTCTGCTGGCTTCCGGGTACCCCCTTGGGCGGAATGAGGGGCAACGGTCCCGTCAGGACCCCCACTACTCGCGTCCCAGGTCTCGGTGGGTGGTGGTCACTGTCACGCGTGGATACTGCGCCAGACGCTTGGAAAGCTCGACGGCGACTGCCACCGAACGATGCTTGCCTCCAGTACAACCGACCGCCAGGGTGGCGTAGTGCTTGTTCTCTTGTCGGTAGCCGTCCAGGACCGGCTCCAAAGCCCGAACATATCGGTCCACGAACTCGTGTACGCCATCGGCAGCCAGCACGTAGTCGCTGACGTCCTCATCCAGTCCTGTATGTGGCCGGAGTTTGGGAACCCAGTGCGGGTTGGGAATGAAGCGGGCATCGGCCACGAAGTTGGCATCCACCGGGAGCCCGTACTTGAAGCCAAAGCTCATGACGTTAAGGCGCAGGGTCACCGGGCCGGTATCGCTGAACAATTCGGTGATGGCCGTCGCCAGGCCGTGGACGTTGAAATCGGAGGTGTCCAGCACGACATCGGCATGTTCACGCAATTCACGCAATACCTCGCGCTCGATGCCGATGCCGTCCAGGATCCTGCCGCCGCCTTGCAACGGGTGCGGACGGCGGCCTTGTTCGAAGCGGCGGACCAGGACGTCGTCATTGGCATCCAGGAAGAGCACCCGGAAGGTGATGCCACTGGCGCTCAGCGCGCCCAAAGCAGTCTGGATGTCGGTGAAGAGATCCTTGCTGCGGACGTCAACCACCACGGCCAGCTTGGGAATCGACTTCGGAGCATGCGAGACAATTTCTGCCAGGGTTCCCAGCATTTGTGGTGGGAGGTTGTCCACCACATACCAGCCATGATCTTCCAAGGCGTCCGAGGCCGTACTGCGCCCCGCCCCGGACATGCCGGTCACTACCAGCAGCTCCGCTTCCGGGGGCTTGACGGGCGTGAGGCCGTCCTGCTCCGTTCCGGATCCTGCCGTTGCCTCATCCATCAGTTGTCCCCGTTTCGTCGGAAGTGATCATTGCAGCCTGTGGTGCCTGCCGCAGGGCATGCACTGCTGGCATGTCCACGTGCCACGGACCGCTTATGCGGCCAACGGCCAAGTTCTTACCCTAGCTAAGATTCAAGGATTTCGCCGGTGGTCATGTTGATCACCGGCACAGTTTCATCATTGGCATCCGCAGAACCCAGATGCTGGACCACGGCTGCGGCCAGGGCGGGACCGATGCCCTTTGCCGACGTGAGTTCCTCGACCGAGGCAGCCTTAATCTTCTTGAGCGAACCAAAGTGTGCCACCAGGGCTTTTCGTTTCGCTTCGCCGAGGCCAGGTACGCCGTCCAGGACGGAGACCGTCATGGCCTTGCCGCGCTTCTGCCGGTGGAAAGTAATCGCGAAACGGTGTGCTTCGTCCCGGATCCTTTGAAGCAAGTACAGGCCTTGGGATGTCCTGGGCAAAATTACCGGGAAGTCGCTGTCGGGCAGCCAGACTTCCTCCAGCCGTTTGGCCAGGCCCACCACGTAGACATCATCGATGCCGAGTCCGGCCAACGCTCGCTTTGCGGCATTCACCTGGGGCTGGCCGCCATCCACGACCACCAGGTTGGGCGGGTAGGCGAACTTTGCCTTGGGGGCGGGCATGGAAGGGTCCGACGGCGGCGCTTCACTCACGCTCTTGGTGCCCGCCCGCGTCGGGTTGACGATCTCGCCCGAGACCACGGGCACCTGGGCGGCTTTGTCCGTCAGGTAGTGCCGGAACCGACGGGTCAGGACGTCATGCATGGCAGCGGTGTCGTCCGCCGCTGCCGCTCCCGTGATGGAGAACTTGCGGTAGTCGGCCTTCTTGGGCAGCCCGTCTTCCACTACCACCATGGAAGCCACGACGTTGGTGCCTTGCACGTGCGAGATATCGAAGCACTCGATCCTCAACAGCGGGACGGGAATCTCCAGTGCCTCCTGAAGCTCCTGAAGGGCAACGGACCGGACCGTGATGTCGCCTGCCCGGCGCGTTTTATGAAGCTTAAGGGCTTGTTCGGCATTCTCGCGCACAGTGGACATCAGGGCTGCCTTATCGCCGCGCTGTGGCACGCGGATGTCAACTTTGGCCCCTCGCAACCCGCCAAGCCACTCAGCGAGTTCGGCATGGTTGCTCGGATTCTCCGGTACCAGGACTTCGCGTGGTATCCGTCCCTGGACGTCGCTGTCTTCGCCGTAAACCTGCTGCAGCAAATGTTCGATGAGTTCGGGTGTGGTGGCGTCCTCCACCTTTTCCACCACCCACCCACGTTGGCCGCGGACCCGGCCACCACGGACATGGAAGACCTGCACGGACGCTTCGAGTTCGTCGTCGTGCAGTGCGAAGACGTCCGCGTCGGTGTCTTCGGCAAGAACTACGGCGTTGCGCTCAAAGACCTTACGAAGGGCGATAATGTCGTCCCTGAGTCCGGCTGCGCGCTCATAGTCGAGCTCGGCTACCGACGCCGCCATGTCCTTTTCCAACCGGCCGATAAAGCGCTTGGCTTCCCCACCCATGAAAGAACAAAAGTCCTCGGCGAGGGCACGATGTTCCTCGGGGGTGATCCGGCCAACGCAAGGGGCCGCGCACTTGTCGATGTAGCCAAGGAGGCACGGGCGTCCACTGGACTGGGCGCGCTTGAAGACACCTGCGCTGCAGCTGCGCACCGGGAAGACCCGCAGGAGCGTGTCCATGGTTTCCCTGATGGCGCCTGCGGTGTAGGGACCGAAGTACCTGGTGCCCTTCCTTCGCTCACCACGCATCACCTGTACCCTGGGGAACTTCTCCCCCATGGTGACGGCGAGGTACGGATAGGTCTTGTCGTCACGGAAGACAACATTGAATCGTGGCTTGAATTCCTTGATCCAGGTGTACTCCAGCTGCAACGATTCCAGCTCGCTGCCCACCATGGTCCATTCGACGCTGCTGGCTGCGTGGACCATTGCATGGGTCTTGGGGAGAAGGCCGGCCGGGTTGGCAAAGTAGGAATTGAGCCTGGACCGGAGGTTCTTTGCTTTGCCCACATAGATGACCCGCCCGTGGGGGTCGCGGAATCGATAGACGCCCGGGGTGGTGGGAATTTCACCCGTTTGGGGCCGGTAACTTGCTGGATCTGCCACGATTCCAGTCTAGTGAACCGGAACGACAGCCATGGCCACCCCGTCGCAGGAGAGCCGGGGTGCTAGTCGACCGACTTGCTCTGGTTGTAGCTGGTGGACCGTTCCTGACCGCTGAGCACGGCAATGGCATCCATGATTTTGTCAGTGACTTCACGGCGGGCCGGCAGGGAATGGTCAGGGCCGGTCTTGTCGAAGTACAGAGGCTCGCCGACCTTCATGGTGAAATGCTGGGGACGGACAGCGTTCTTGTCTGCGGGCTGCAGCTTTTCGGTACCGATGAGCCCTACCGGGATTACCGGTGCGCCTGTGGTCAGGGCAAGCCACCCCACGCCGGTCCGCCCACGGTAAAGGATCCCGTCGCGGGAACGGGTGCCTTCAGGGTAGATGCCGATGCCTTTGCCTGATTCGAGGATGTCCAACAAAGTCTTGAGCGCCTGCACGCTTGCCGCCTGCTCGCCGCGCTCAACCGGAATCGACCCCACAGCTTCGAAGAACGACTTCATCACGGCACCTTTGACGCCCTTGGTGGTGAAGTATTCGGCCTTGGCGAAGAAGGCGACCGGACGTGGCATCAGGGCCTGAACGATGACGCTGTCCAGGAACGAGAGGTGGTTCGGAGCGACAATGAACGGGCCCTCCTTGGGAACGTTCTCCAGCCCAATGACCGTGGGACGGCACGTGGAGGAAATCAATCCCCGGGTGGTCCACCGGATCGCATCAAAGACTGCCATCGTTTTGTACCTCGCTCAGGGCTGCCGCACGGACAGCGTCAAGTTCTTCAATTTTGGTGCGCAAATCAAGTGCGGTGCCGACTACTGCCACTGCACCGGCTTCTTCAAGCTCGCCATCGGGTGCAAATCCCCACGTGACGCCGATGCAGTCCAAGCCGTTCGCCATGGCCCCGGCAACGTCCTGGTGCCTGTCCCCCACCATCACAGCCGGCTGGGAATGAAGGTCCGCCAACGCTGCGCCCACAATTTCGACCTTGCCCGAAGCGGTGTTGGCGCCCAGGGATTCGTCGTCGGCAGCTCCGCGGATGGAGACGAAGAAATCGGCAATTTTATGGTGCTCAAGGACGAGTCGAGCAATTGCCTGCGGCTTCTGCGTAGCCACCGCCGCGGGCCGGCCGGATTCCGCGAAATATTCCAGGAGGTCGAAAATGCCCGGATAAAGCTTGCTCTGCCCGATTCCTGTTTCCTTGTAGTGGCGTCGATACCGCTCAATGGTTTCATCAACCAAGTCAGCAGGGACCTTGGCCAAATGCAGCAGGGAATCGCTGAGTTTGGGACCCACCATGGAATTCAGTACCGCCTGATCCGGTACAGGGAGATTCATTTCACGCAGGGCCACAGAGATTCCCCCTGTGATGCCGCCGGCAGGATCGACAAGGGTGCCGTCCAGATCGAATATTACGGGCACCGTTGTTTGAGTCACCGGGTTAGTTTCTCACGAGTAGCGGCATGCCTGAAACTCGCATGCCGCTACCGGAATACTTCTGGTGACTAACCGAGAATTTCGGCCAGGAACGTCGCCGTGTGGCTGTCGGTGGATTTGGCCACTTGTTCAGGCGTTCCTGTGGCCACGATCTTTCCGCCACCGGAACCACCATTGGGACCAAGATCCACAATCCAGTCCGCCGACTTGATGACGTCCAGGTTGTGCTCAATGGTGATGACCGTGTTGCCCTTGTCCACCAAGCCTTGAAGAACCATGAGCAACTTTCGGATGTCCTCAAAATGCAGGCCGGTTGTGGGCTCGTCAAGAACGTAGATGCTGCGTCCGTTGGAACGCTTCTGCAACTCGGCCGCCAGTTTCACACGCTGTGCCTCGCCACCTGACAGTGTGGTTGCAGGCTGCCCCAGGCGTACGTAGCCCAGGCCGACGTCCACCAGGGTATTCAAATGCCGCGCGATCGGCGTGAAGGCGGCAAAGAATTCCGCCCCTTCCTCGATGGGCATGTTGAGGACATCCGCGATCGTCTTGCCCTTGTAGTGGACCTCGAGGGTTTCCCGGTTGTACCGGGCTCCGTGGCACACCTCGCAGGGAACATAGACGTCCGGCAGGAAGTTCATCTCGATCTTCAACGTGCCGTCTCCGGAGCATGCTTCGCAGCGCCCTCCCTTGACGTTAAAGGAGAAGCGACCAGGCTGGTATCCGCGGACCTTGGCCTCGGTGGTCTCCGCGAAGAGCTTGCGGATGTTGTCAAAGACGCCGGTGTACGTGGCCGGGTTTGACCTCGGGGTACGGCCAATAGGGCTTTGGTCAACATGGACCACCTTGTCCAGGTGCTCCAGCCCGGCGATGGTCCGGTGGCGCCCTGCGACTTGTTTGGCGCCGTTGAGCTTGTTGGCGAGGACCTTGTAGAGGATTTCATTCACCAAGGTGGATTTGCCGGAGCCACTGACCCCGGTCACCGCCGTGAACAGCCCCAAGGGGAACGTGGCATCAACGTTGTTGAGGTTGTTCTCCCGGGCACCGACAACCTTGAGTTCACGCTTCTTGTCGTACTTGCGGCGCTTCTTGGGGATATCAATCTTGCGGCGGCCGGAAAGGTAATCACCGGTAAGGGACTCCGTGTTTTCCAGGAGTTCCTTATAAGTGCCCGAGTGCACTACCTGGCCGCCGTGCTCTCCGGCACCAGGTCCGATGTCCACTACCCAGTCGGCCTCGTGGATGGTGTCTTCGTCATGCTCCACCACGATCAGGGTGTTGCCCAGGTCCCGGAGGCGGGTAAGCGTCTCGATGAGCCGCCGGTTGTCGCGCTGATGCAGACCAATGGAAGGCTCATCCAGGACGTACAGGACACCTACCAGGCCGGAGCCGATCTGGGTTGCCAGGCGGATACGCTGGGCTTCGCCACCGGACAAGGTACCCGACGGCCGCTCAAGGTTGAGGTACTCCAAACCGACATCCAGGAGGAAGGTCAGGCGGGCCTGGATCTCCTTCAGCACCTGGTTGGCGATTTGGGCTTCCCTGCTGGTCAGGGTCAAGCTGCCCAGGAACCCGGCGCATTCACGCATGGGAAGGGCCGCCACTTCAGCGATCGACTTGCCGTTGATCAGCACGGACAGCGACGCCGGGTTGAGCCGGGCACCGTTGCACTCAGGGCAGGGAATCTGACGCATGTACTCTTCGTACCGGTCACGGGCCCAATCGGAATCCGTTTCACCGTGCTTGCGGTGGACGTACTGGATGGCACCTTCAAAGCCCGTACTGTACTTACGTTCCCGGCCGAAACGGTTCTTGTACTGGACAACAACCTTGTGGTCCTTGCCGTGCAGTACGGTATTCCGGACATCCTTGGGGAGCTTTTCCCACGCGGTAGTCATGGAGAAGCCGAGTTCGTGTGCCAGGCCCTCGAGGAGACGGTTCCAATATTCCGTGGTGGCCGTGCCAAGGGACCACGGGGCAATGGCCCCCTCGCCCAGGGACAATTCGGGATTGGGAACGATCAGTTCCTCATCCACTTCGAGCTTCGTACCAATGCCGCTGCAGGCGGAGCAGGCGCCGAAGGGGTTGTTGAAGGAGAACGAGCGGGGCTCGATCTCATCGATCGCCAAGGGATGCTCATTGGGGCAGGCCAGGTTTTCCGAGAAAGCCCGGATGCGCCCGGGGTCCTCGGCATCAAGGTCGACGAACTCCGCCAGCACGCGGCCCTCGGCGAGGCCGAGCGCCGTTTCCACGGAATCAGTGAGCCGCTGGCTGATCTCTTCCTTGACCACCAAGCGGTCCACAACAACTTCGATGGTGTGTTTGAACTGCTTGCCGAGCTTGGGAGGGTCGTTCAGTTGAACCAGCTCGCCATCGACCCGGGCACGGGAATAGCCCTTGGCGGTCAGTTCCTTGAAGAGGTCAACGAACTCGCCCTTGCGGCCGCGCACTACCGGCGCCAGGACCTGGAATCGCGTGCCCGTCTCCAGTTCCAGAAGCTGGTCGACGATCTGCTGCGGTGTCTGACGGGCGATCGGTTCTCCACACACAGGACAGTGCGGGCGGCCCACGCGGGCCCAGAGCAAACGCATGTAGTCATAAATCTCGGTGATGGTGCCCACCGTTGAGCGTGGGTTCTTGCTGGTGGACTTCTGGTCGATGGATACCGCGGGCGACAAGCCTTCGATGAAGTCGACGTCAGGTTTATCCACCTGGCCAAGGAACTGGCGGGCATAGGCGGACAGCGATTCCACATACCGGCGCTGTCCTTCAGCAAAGATGGTGTCGAAAGCCAAGGAGGACTTACCGGACCCCGAAAGTCCGGTGAACACGATCATGGCATCACGGGGAAGGTCCAGGTCCACATTGCGCAGGTTGTGTTCCCGGGCGCCCTTGACTACCAGCCGCGACAGGTCTGGCCTCGCGGGCTTGGTGTCAGGAACGACAGGGATGCTGTTCAGGGATTCGATGGCGGTATCTTCAGCTAAGGCTTTGGGCACTTACCAATGCTAATCGAAAACTTCTTCGAATTTCCATGTCGTTCCTCACATGCTACTGATCGGTATCAATCCGCGTCGTAAGCGGCAGCAAGAAGCTGCACGGCCTCCGCGAACGAAGCGCCTTGGGCCTTGGCTGCTGCCGCGTATTGTGCTGCGACGTCAGCCAGCGCTCCCCAGCGGTCGTCCCGGGCGCAGACCACGGTGCCGTTCCGCCCACGGGTGGCTACCACGCCTGCCGCTTCCAGCTCCTTGTATGCCCGGGCCACCGTGTGCGGGGCAACGTCCAGCACTCCGGCCAGGTTACGCACGGGAGGCAGTTTTGCTCCGACTGCCAGGACTCCGGCGTCGGCGAGTTCAATGATCCGCAGCCGTAACTGTTCGAAGAGCGCCACCGCGCTGCTGGTGTTGGGGCGCCATGCGCCTGGAAAATCACCTGTCGGAGTCACGAAGCACTCCAACGGAGAGCCGCGGTCACCCGGGGCGTCTGTTGTTCGAAGCGTCCTTGGTCCATGCCGAGAATTAGACCAGCGACGCCCGTACGGAACAAGCCATCACGGCGCACTAAAGCCATTGCTACGCGGAGGGACGCGCCCGGGCCGGTCATGCGTTCTTTCGCGCAACGGCAAAAATCCGCCGGAAAGGGAAAATTGTTCCATGCCGGGAGGGTGGATAGGCCTCGCGCAGCAACGCGGAGTATTGCTCCTCGAACTCCGTAGCCTCCGCTGTGGACAGTGCTGCCAGCACTGGTCGAAGTCCTGTGCCTCGAACCCACTGAAGGACCGGATCCTCGCCCGGTAGTACCTGCTGGTAGGTGGTCTCCCAAGCGTCCGCCGCGCATCCGGCGTCGAGCATCACGCCCAAGTAGTCCGCCGGACTACCAACAGCACCATCG
This sequence comes from Arthrobacter sp. AK01, assembly GCF_021109375.1. Classification (NCBI taxonomy): domain Bacteria; kingdom Bacillati; phylum Actinomycetota; class Actinomycetes; order Micrococcales; family Micrococcaceae; genus Arthrobacter; species Arthrobacter sp. AK01. Next base: position 17,269 of record NZ_JAJOHP010000058.1, on the reverse strand, counting down.
TGCCGAAGTACGCCGGACAAGCGCGACGCCCAGCGGGGCGACTCTGCGAGTTCGCGCATCAGCGTATGTGACGGGGAGGTGAAATTGCCGGGGACCTGCAGCGCAAACCAGGCGCCGGGCTTGAGGGCGCGCAACCACTTCGCCAGCATGTCCTGGTGACCCGGCACCCATTGAAGGGCTGCGTTTGTGACGACGACGTCGGTGTCGGCACCTGGTACCCACGTGGCGATGTCGCCGTGCTCGAATTCCAGGCGGCTGGATTGCCCGGCAAGGGACTCCGCTTTGAGCAGCATCTCCGCCGACGAGTCAATGCCCACCACCCGGGCTTCCGGCCAGCGCTCTGTCAAGGTCGCAGTCAGGTTCCCGGGTCCGCACCCGAGGTCCACAATATTCCGTGGGTCACTGGCCTGGATCCTCCCGACGAGGTCATGGAACGGGCGGTCCCGATGGTTGCCGAACTCCACATACTTGGACGGATCCCACTTCATCAAAGCCTCCTCGCGTCTGGCACCACTGCTGGGCAGAGCCTAAACCGTCCGGGCACTAAGCTGGAAACCAATGAAACTTCTTGAACAGCTTCCCGGTACCATCTCCGCCGATCCCCTGGACCCGGACGAAATCTACACACGGTTCGTGGAGTGGACGGAGAGCCGCGGGCTGCAGCTGTACCCTGCCCAGGACGAAGCGATCATGGAGCTCGCCTCCGGCGCCAACGTCATCCTCGCCACGCCAACGGGCTCAGGGAAATCACTGGTAGCCATCGCGGCCCACTTCGAAGCCATGGCGCGCGGCCAGCGGAGTTATTACACGGCGCCCATCAAGGCGTTGGTATCCGAAAAGTTCTTTGCTCTCTGCGACATTTTCGGCGCGGAGAACGTGGGCATGATTACCGGTGATTCCGGCGTCAACCAGGATGCCCCCATTATTTGCTGCACGGCGGAAATCCTGGCCAACATCGCCCTCCGCGAAGGGTCGACGGCGGACCTCGGTTCGGTGGTCATGGACGAGTTCCATTTCTATTCCGACCCCCAACGCGGTTGGGCATGGCAGGTGCCCCTCCTGGAACTCCCCCAGGCACAGTTCCTCCTGATGTCCGCCACCTTGGGCGACGTCTCCCGCTTCGAATCCGGACTGACTGAGCTGACGGGTCGGACCACCACCACCGTGAGCTCCGCGGAACGCCCCATTCCGCTGCACCACTACTACCACCTGACGCCGGTTCACGAGACGTTGGAGGAGTTGCTCTCCACCAAGCAGGTCCCCGTCTACGTGGTGCACTTCAGCCAGGCAGAAGCCATTGAGCGTGCCCAGAACCTCATGAGCATCAACATGTGCAGCCGTGCCGAAAAGGACCGCATCGCTGAGCTCATTGCTGGTTTCCGGTTCGCGGCCGGCTTCGGAAAAACCCTCAACAGGCTGGTCCGCCACGGTATCGGCGTGCACCACGCCGGGATGCTCCCCAAGTACCGCCGGCTGGTGGAGCAACTGGCCCAGGCCGGGCTCCTGAAAGTCATCTGCGGCACCGATACTTTGGGAGTAGGCATCAACGTGCCCATCCGGACAGTGTTGTTGACCGCTTTGAGCAAGTACGACGGCGTACGCACCAGATCGCTTAACTCACGTGAGTTCCACCAGATTGCCGGACGTGCCGGCCGGGCGGGTTACGACACCGCCGGCACGGTGGTGGTCCAGGCTCCGGACCACGTGGTGGAGAACACCAAGGCGATGGCCAAGGCCACCGCCAAGTTCGGCGATGACCAAAAGAAACTACGCCAAGTGGTGAAGAAGAAGCCCCCGGAAGGATTCGTGTCCTGGGGCGAGCCAACGTTCAAGCGGCTGGTCGAGTCGGTGCCTGATCCGCTGACGTCCAGCTTTACCGTGACCCACGCAATGTTGCTCAACCTCATGGAACGCCCGGGCGATCCCTTCCACGCAACCCGGCGCCTGCTCAGCGAGAACCATGAGAGCCGCCCCGCGCAATTGAAACTCATGAAGAAGGCCCTGGGTATCTACCGCGAGCTGCTGGCCGCCGGAGTGGTGGAACGGATCCCGGAAGAGGAACAGGAAGCCGAGGGACGCTCGGTCCGACTGACGGTACATCTGCAGGCCAACTTCGCCTTGAACCAACCCCTTTCGCCCTTCGCTCTCGCCGCGCTTGAACTTCTCGATCCGGAGTCGCCGTCGTACGCCTTGGACGTTGTTTCCGTCATCGAATCGACGCTTGAGAAGCCGCGCCAGATTCTTTCGGCGCAGCAAAAGAAGGCGCGCGGCGAGGCGGTTGCCGCCATGAAGGCGGATGGCATCGAGTATGAGCAGCGCATGGCCATGCTGGATGAAGTCACCTATCCGATGCCCTTGGCGGAGATTCTTGGCGAGGCCTTCGAGGTCTACCGCAAGGCGGCTCCTTGGGTGGGCGACTTCGAACTCGCACCAAAATCGATCATCCGGGACATGTATGAGCGCGCCATGAACTTTGGCGAGTTTGTGCAGTTCTATGGCTTGGCCCGCTCCGAGGGCATCGTCCTGCGTTATCTTGCTGACGGGTTCCGTGCGCTGCGACAGACCGTTCCCCAGGATTCGCTCCGTGAAGACCTTGAAGACCTTATTGCGTGGCTGGGGGAACTGGTCCGCCAAGTTGACTCCAGCCTTCTGGACGAATGGGAAGAGCTCACGTCCGGGCTTGGCCCCACGCAGCACGACGCTCCCCCGCCCCCGCCGCCGCTCCTGACTGCCAACATCCGTGCCTTCCGCGTGATGGTCCGGAATGAGATGTTCCGCAGGGTTGAACTCTTCGCTGATGAAGACTCTGCGGCGCTTGGCGAACTCGACGGGGAAGCCGGCTGGGACGCAGGACGTTGGGAAGAGGTCTTGGACGACTACTTCGATGAACACGACGACATTGGAACAGGTCCAGACGCGCGCGGGCCCGGTTTGCTGATCATCACCGAGGAAACCGGCACGTGGAAGGTCCGGCAGATCTTCGACGATCCCGCAAGTAACCATGACTGGGGAATCTCGGCCGAGGTGGATCTGGCAGCATCAGACGAGACCGGCACCGCGGTGGTCCGGGTAACAGACGTCAACAGGCTCTAGGTTCAGCCGCTGTGGAACCCTTCCCGGACCTGACCGACAGCCTGCGGGGGTTGGAAGCCCTCCGTGCAGCACTCCCGGCGGGCTGCTTGGGTCCGCGTCGATGGTGGGGCGGCCCCCTGGACGTAGAAAGGCTCGCGCTCGGGTCAGTACAGGCAGCAGCAACGGCCCTCCAGGCCCTGACAGGTACGGCCGGTCGGTATGCTGTGGCGTCAGGCCCAACGGCTGCTTCCTTCGATTCCCTGGGGCACCTCAGGATTTCGGGCATGAAGCCCCAAGGTTTCGCCCGGATGTCGGGATTCCGGCCGACCCTGGACGGCTGGATCCGCCTGCATGCCAATTACCCGCACCATGCCGCACGGTTGATGGACACGCTCGCGGCCAGCACGCCCCATGACGTAGACCGGGCCCTGCTTTCCATGACGTCGGCGGAAGCCGAGGAAGCCATCGCGGCAGGGAAAGGTGTTGCGGCGGCTGTTCGCACACGGGAAGAGTGGCTTTCGTCACCCATGCACGGCGGGGCAAGCGCGGGTTCTTGGATCAGCTTCATCCGTCCTGCATCGGCCCAGGCGGAGCCTTCGCGGCCGTCGTCGTGGGTGCCCTCCGCGGAGCCGTTTCAGCCCCTGGCAGGATTACGGGTCCTCGACTTAACGCGGGTTATTGCGGGGCCAACAGCCACCCGCTTCCTTGGTGCTTTGGGTGCGGATGTGCTCCGTATCGATCCCCCGGGCCTTCCTGAGCTCACCGATGCTTTCGTCGACTCCGGTTTCGACAAGCGCAGCGCGGAAGCCGACCTGGGCAATGCCCAAGTGCTGGCAGCTGTGCAGCAGCTGCTCGCGTCAGCTGACGTCGTGGTGACCGGATACCGCCGCGGCGGCCTGGACAGGTTCGGCCTCGGCCCTGAAGAACTGCTTGCCACCAGGCCTGATCTTGTGGTGGTGACGTTAAATGCGTGGGGCAGCGGACCGTGGACTGCCAGACGCGGTTTCGACAGCCTGGTGCAGGCAGCCTGCGGAATCGCTGAACGGTACGGACGGCATGACGACGACGGTTGGAAGCCTGGCGTGCTCCCTGTCCAGGCCTTGGACCACGCAACGGGGTACGGTCTCGCAGCAGCCGCGCTGGCCTTGCTGGCTCAACGGCTCAGGACAGGCGGAGGCGGAACAGCGCAGCTTTCCCTCGCTCGGACAGCTGAGGAGCTGTTCCGTTTGCCGGCGCCCAAGCAGTCCGCGCTGAGCACCCTGCCGGAACCGGAGTACCTCGAAATGGAGAGTCCTTACGGCCACCTCCGGTTTGTCGGACCTCCATTGACGGTTGACGGTGTTCCCCTTCGGTATGGCAGGGCCCCCACTCGGTACGGCACCTCGGCACTGGCCTGGCGGGAGTAGGCGCGGCTCCCCTAGTAAGCTCAAAGGCATGAGTGTAATCCGCCCAGCCACTGTAGAAGACGTCCCTGCCATCCTCCGTATGATCCATGATCTTGCGATCTACGAGAAGGAACCGGACGCTGTCAAAAACACTCCGGAGATGCTTACCGAAGTACTTTTCGGCGAGAATCCCCGTGTCTACGCCACTATGGCCGAAAACAGTGCGGGCACAGTGCAGGGCTTCGCCCTGTGGTTCCTGAACTACTCAACCTGGGAAGGCGTCCACGGCATCTACCTCGAAGACCTCTACGTGATTCCCGACGCTCGCGGCGAGGGCCATGGCAAGGCCCTGCTGCAGCATCTGGCCACCACCGCCGTCGAGCATGGCTATGCCCGCGTGGAGTGGAGCGTCCTGAACTGGAACGAACCTTCCATCAACTTCTACAAGAACCTTGGCGCCTTCCCGATGGAGGAATGGTCCACTTTCCGTCTGACCGGCGACGCCCTTAACGCCTTCGGCGCGAAGGCGGGCCACGCCAATGAGGCCCTTGCCCGTGGCTGACCGGCACCCCAACGAAGCGCACAGCATCCGCGCCCACCACGAATTCCGGGGGGTACGGACTGCGGAACACTATTTCACGGTCCCCTTGGTGCACGCAGCTGCTGGATCCGGCAACATCGGCGAGACAATCACGATCTTTGCCAGGGAGTACTCCTCCACGGAGCACACGCCTGAGCAGGCCGGCAGGCTTCCGTGGCTCTTGTATTTGCAGGGCGGTCCGGGCGGCCGGGGAAACCGGGTTACCTCGCTGTCCGGATGGATGAAGGCGGCTGCCAAAGATTTCCGTATCCTCATGCTGGATCAACGCGGAACGGGGTTGTCCACGCCCGTCGAGCAGCAGTCACTGGGGCTCAGGGGCGACACCACGGCCCAAGTCGAATACCTGACCCACTTCCGTGCCGGCTCCATCGTGGCTGACGCTGAATACATAAGGAAAGTCCTGGGTTCAGGGCCCTGGTCCGTCCTCGGCCAGAGCTTCGGTGGCTTCTGCGCGTTGACCTATCTGTCATTCGCGCCGGAGGGGCTGCGCGAGGTGCTCATCACCGGTGGGCTGGCCCCGCTCCACGGTCCGGCGGACCGTGTGTATCACGCGACGTTCCACCGCGTCGCCGCACGGAATGCCGAATACTTCTCCTGGTACCCCGAAGACCGGGAGAAAGTCACAAGGATCGCCCGTCACCTGGAGCGGCAACCTGAGTTCCTGGCAAGTGGTGAAAGGCTAACGACCGAGCGCTTCCAGATGGTGGGATCATTCCTGGGCGGTAACACCCGCGTGGATGCCCTCCACTATCTCCTGGAGGACGCCTTCATCGACACGCCGTCCGGAGAACGCCTGTCGGAATCGTTCCTCGAACAAGTGCGGGGGCTCGTTAGCCGTGCCGCCAATCCCTTGTACGCCGTCCTGCACGAGTCCATCTACGGTCAGGATGAGGCAACCAACTGGGCCGCGTGGCGCGTGTTGGAAACCTATCCGGAGTTCAGGCCCGATGCCGCGGAACCACTGCTGACAGGCGAGATGGTTTATCCGTGGTACTTCGAACAGGACCCGGCACTCGTCCCCCTCCGTGACGTAGCTGAACTGCTGGCCGCCAGGAAGGACTGGAAGCCGTTGTACGACCCCGCACGATTGGCGGCCAACACAGTGCCTGTAGCCGCAGCCGTGTATAAGGACGACATCTACGTGGATCACGATCTGTCACTCGAAACGGCTGAAGCGGTGCGTGGTCTTCAGCCGTGGGTCACCTCGGACTTCCACCATGACGGCATTGGCGAAGACGGCGAGGGCATCTTCGCCCGGCTTTTCAGGATGGTCCGCTCAACTCGCTAGACCGCGGGACTATCCGTTGTCCGGTCCTGCGCCTCGGCCGATCTCCCGCGGACTGCCGTGACGGCTGTCAGGGCCAACACGGCTGCGGCGAGGATGCTTGAAGCGACGTTGAGGCCTTGATAGCCGATCCAGGCCAAGAGCAAGCCCGAGGTGGCGCCGCCGATTGCGCCGGCGCCACCCATGAGCGTGTCCGAGACGCCCTGCACCGTCACGCGTTCGTCAGGTGCAACGCTTTCGGCCAAAAGGGTCGATCCGGCGATGGTTGCTGCAGACCAACCCAAGCCCAAGAGAACCAGTCCGGCGGTAACAAGCACGGGCTCACGCTGGCCAAACCCGGCGATGAACACCGCCACCAACAGCAGTCCGTGCCCCATGGCGATGGTTTGCAAGCGCCCTGCTTTATCGGTCAGCCAGCCCCACAGTGGGGAAAGCGCAAACATTCCTGCGATGTGGAGCGAAATCGTGAGGCCTATGACCACCAGTGCGTCCGTGCTGTCGGTTGCCCCACCATGATGCCCTTCGTGGGAACCGCCCACGAGTTGTTGGAGGTGCAGGGGCGTCATGGACATGACTGCCACCATGACACCGTGTGCCGCCACCACGGCGGCCAAGGCCAACAAGGCCCGGGGCGACGCGCGGACGGCACGCAGCCCGGAACGGATGGTTCCCCGCACAGGCTGCGCTCCAGCACCTCCGTTGCCGTCGGCCTCCGACACCAGTCTCCGGGACAACAACAGCGGGTCGGGCCTCAGGCCCACGAACAGCAGGGCGGCAGCCAGAAACAGCCCGGCTGCTGAGAATACGAACGGTCCGGCGATAGGAGGCAGCCCAAGGGCTGCGCCCACCACTGCACCTGGCTGGATCAGGTTGGGACCGGCGACAGCACCGATGGTAATGGCCCAGACGACCGTGGACAGTGACCGCCCGCGGTGCTCAGGTTCAGCGAGGTCGACGGCGGCGAACCTCGCCTGGAGATTCGCGGCCGTGCCCAGGCCAAGGAAGGCCGCCCCAAGCAGGAGCAGGACGAATGACTGGCCCATCACGGACGCGATGATGAGGAGCGCCCCGACCATCGCAGCGACCAGTCCTGTCACCAGTCCTACCCGGCGGCCCCTCGATTCCGCGAGGCGCGCCAAGGGCAGCGCGGCGATCGCCGCCGCGAGTGTCAGGACGGTGGTGATGGAGCCTGCCCATGCTTCGGAACCTGACAGGTCCACAGCCAGCAACGATCCGATGGAGAGTGTGGCTCCATTGCCAACGCCGCTGAGCAGCTGTGCGGAACTGAGCAGGAAAACAGTACGGCGCTGAACCCGTTGTGGGTCCAGCGCCGTAGTTGAAGTGGTAGTCACTTCACGAGACTACAACTTTCCGAGGAGAGTTACTCTGCCTCGCTCATGCTCTTTTTGGCATCTTCTTCAAGCCGTGCATCCAGCTTGGCCTGCCGTGCTTGCGGGCTCAGGAGGCTGGCAACCACTGCCACGATGATGGTTCCGACAATGACCGCCAGCGACACGTAGGTGGGAATCTCAGGTGCCCACTCGATGTGGTGGCCGCCGTTGATGAACGGAAGTTCGTTGACGTGCATGGCGTGCAGGACGAGCTTGACGCCGATGAAGGCGAGAATCACGGACAGTGCGTGCTTCAGGTACACCAGGCGTGTCATGAGTCCACCGAGGAGGAAGTACAACTGGCGCAGGCCCATCAGCGCGAAAATGTTCGCCGTGAAGACGATGAAGGCGCTCTGGGTCAGGCCGAAGATCGCGGGGATGGAGTCAACCGCGAACAGGAGGTCCGTCAAGCCGATGGTGATGAAAACAATCAGCATTGGCGTGAAGACCTTCTTGCCCTCCACCACGGTGCGGATCTTGTTGCCGTCAAACTTCTCGGACATCGGCAGGACCTTGCGAAGGCGGGCGATCAGCGGGTTCTCGGCACCCTCTTCTTCATCCTCGCCGGAGTCCTTGGCCTGCTTCCAGGCAGTCCACAGGAGGAACGCACCGAAGATGTAGAAGACCCAGCTGAACTGTTCAATCACGACGGCGCCGAGGGCGATGAAGATACCGCGGAGGATCAGGGCGATGATGATGCCCACCATCAGCACTTCCTGCTGGTACTTACGGGGCACCGAGAAGCGGGCCATGATGATGATGAAGACAAAGAGGTTGTCGATGCTGAGGCTGTACTCAGTGACCCAGCCGGCGACGAACTGGCCGCCGTATTCCGGGCCGGCGAACGCGAACATGGCTACGGCAAAGAGCAGTGCCAGTCCTACATAGAAGCTGACCCACAGGCCGGCTTCCTTCATGGAAGGTTCATGGGGACGCTTGACGACCAACAGGAGGTCGATCAGCAGGATGATTCCGAGAACGACAAACGAGCCGATCTCAAACCAGACGGGAAGCTGCATTAAAGGTGCCTTTCGCAGGGTACGGGAAAGCGGTGTAAGTCTCTCCGGCCTGCCAGGGTGCGGTGAATGCAAAAATTGGCGGCCCGCTAGATCCGGCGAGGCATCTGTGCCTTGCGTGCTGACGGACGTAGCGCTTGGGATACTCCCCTACGTGACCTCAACCTTACCTTAGGCGTGCCCGGCGGACTGCATCTGGCGTAATTCGCGCTTCAACTCCTTGACTTCGTCACGGATGCGGGCGGCGACTTCGAATTGCAGTTCAGCAGCCGCCCCGTGCATCTGTTCGGTCAGCTGCTCAATGAGGCCCACCAAGTCCTCGGCTGGAGCAGCGGCGAGGCCATCCTGCCGAACCGTTGCCGCACCCTTGGCAGCGGTCTTGCCGCGTTTGCCACCCTTGGCGAGTCGGTTGTTGTTGAGAAGCTCCTGGGTGTCTGCGTCTTCCTTGGCCAACTGGTCCGTGATATCAGCAATCTTCTTCCGCAACGGCTGCGGATCAATGCCATGGTCCGTGTTGTACTGCACCTGGATGGCGCGGCGCCGGTTGGTTTCTTCAATGGCGTGGGCCATGGAATCGGTAATCCGGTCCGCGTACATGTGGACCTGGCCCGACACGTTACGCGCTGCGCGGCCGATGGTCTGGATCAGAGAGGTGGATGAACGCAGGAACCCTTCCTTGTCAGCGTCGAGGATGCTCACGAGGGAAACCTCAGGCAGGTCGAGGCCTTCACGGAGGAGGTTGATGCCTACAAGGACATCAAACACGCCCATCCGCAGCTCACGGAGCAGCTCCACCCGCCTCAGGGTGTCGACATCGGAGTGCAAGTACTCCACCTTGACGCCGTGTCCCACCAGGTAGTCAGTAAGGTCCTCGGCCATGCGCTTGGTCAATGTCGTGACGAGGACGCGCTCGTTCTTCTCTGTGCGGGTCCTGATCTCCCCCAGCAAGTCGTCAATCTGCCCCTTGGTGGGTTTGACTACTACCTCGGGGTCGATGAGGCCCGTGGGACGGATGATCTGCTGGACGTAGCCGTCAGCCTTGCCAAGCTCGTATTTACCGGGCGTTGCGGACAAGTACACCGTCTGGCCGATGCGTTCGAGGAATTCGTCCCACTTCAGCGGTCGGTTGTCCATGGCTGATGGCAGGCGGAAGCCGAAGTCCACCAGGTTCCGCTTACGGGACATGTCGCCTTCATACATGGCGCCAATCTGCGGGATGGTGACGTGGGATTCATCCACCACCAGGAGGAAATCGTCCGGGAAGTAGTCGATGAGGCAGTGCGGAGCGGTCCCGGGATTACGGCCGTCAATGTGCACGGAGTAGTTCTCGATTCCGTTGCAGAAGCCCATCTGCTGCATCATTTCGAGGTCGTACGTGGTGCGCATGCGAAGGCGCTGGGCCTCTACCAGCTTGTTCTGGCTTTCGAGGACCTGCAGGCGGTCGGCAAGTTCGTCCTCGATGCGCTTGATGGCACGGGCCATCCGCTCCGGGCCGGCCACGTAGTGCGAGGCCGGGAACACGTACATCTCTTCTTCGTCGCGGAGGACCTCTCCGGTCAAAGGATGGAGGGTCTGGATGTTCTCGATTTCATCTCCGAAGAACTCAATCCTGATGGCAAGTTCTTCATACATGGGGATGATCTCCACGGTGTCGCCGCGGACCCGGAATGTGCCCCGGTGGAAGTCCATGTCATTGCGGGCGTACTGCATGGAGACGAATTTCCGGAGGAGATCGTCGCGGTTCATCTCCGCGCCCTTTCGCAGCGTGACCATGCCCGCAATGTACTCTTCCGGCGTACCCAGGCCGTAGATACAGGAGACTGTGGCCACTACGATGACGTCGCGGCGGGTCAACAACGCGTTGGTCGCCGAGTGCCGGAGGCGTTCAACTTCCTCGTTGATGGAGGAATCCTTCTCAATAAAGGTATCCGTCTGGGCTACGTACGCCTCGGGCTGGTAGTAGTCGTAGTACGAGACGAAGTACTCCACCGCATTGTTTGGCAGCAGTTCCCGGAATTCATTGGCCAATTGCGCGGCAAGGGTCTTGTTCTGAACCATGACCAGGGTGGGTCGCTGGACTTGCTCAATAAGCCAGGCCGTAGTGGCACTCTTTCCCGTACCAGTGGCGCCGAGGAGGACCACGTCCTTTTCCCCGTTATTGATGCGTTCCGTCAGTTCCGCGATTGCGGTGGGCTGGTCACCGGCGGGTTTGAATTCGCTGATCACTTCGAACGGCGCGACGACACGGTTGATTTCCTGGGCAAGGCTCATAGAACAAATCTACCCCCGGCCACGGACAGCTACTGTCCGCGTTTGCCCTCGGCAGAAGACATATACGACGGCGGCTGCCAGCCTGTGCGGTCGGCCCACTCTTCCATGAGCGGCCAGGCAACGTCCGTGAACCACGGCTCCTTGGTATCCGCGTAGCCCGTGCTGCTGTTGTCGCCCACATGTGCTGCGGCGATTTCGCGCTTATGCGCTTCATACGTCGTGACGGCTGTGGGTTCGGACCGCAGCCAGTCGCGGAAGAGCAACGCGTAACGCCACCCCGGTGATCCCGCGACCCGCACGTGCAGGTTCACCGGCCGGCAAGGATCGGCGTTGGCGTGGAACCGCTTCTGCCACTGTGCGGGCTCAGGTTGGGTGGGTTTGGGTGTGTCCTGGTTGGCTCCCGGCACTGCAGGGAATCCGGCTTGGGCGAGTTGGACTGCGAGTCGATCTGCCACCCCAAGATCGGCGACAGCTACTTGGAGGTCCAGGACGTCCTTTGCTGCCAGCCCGGGTACTGACGTGGAACCGATATGGTCCACGGCCAGGATGTCCTGGGGTGCCACAGCCGCAATGCGGGCCCCGAGGCGAGCGGCCTGACGGTTCCAGTCAGGTGTCCATGGGGTGATGACCGGGCCAAAGTGTCGAGCCGCCCTTGTCCCCCGGCTGATGTTTTCCGCAAAAGGCAACAGCCTCCCAGTCCACAGGGCGTCAACTTCGGCCCGCAGCTCGTCACGGCCCCCCGCGTTTAACAGGACTACATCGGCAGCGGCAATACGTTGTTCACGAGTGGCCTGCGCCGCCATGCGGGCCCGCGCGTCTTCCGGAGTCATCCCCCGGAATTCGACCATACGGTCAATGCGCACGTCGTCCGGGGCATCCACAACGACCACCAAGTGGAAATTGCTGCCCTGGCCGGTTTCGACGAGGAGCGGGATGTCCTGCACGACGATGTCGCCGGCGCCGGCCCCTGCCATGATGGTGGCGGCGGCCTCGCGTACCAGCGGATGAATGATGCTGTTGAGCAATTCGCGTTGGGATGGATCCTGGAACACGATGGCTCCCAGCTTGGGCCGATCCAGTCTGCCGTCTGCGTCGAGGATGCCCGGACCGAACGCCTCCACGACACGGCGGAGGCCGGGTGTACCCGGTTCCACCACTTGGCGGGCAATGAGGTCCGCGTCGATGAGGAGCGCACCCAGTTCCTGCAACCTGGATGCCACCAATGATTTCCCTGAGGCGATGCCGCCCGTCAGCCCGATCTTCAGCACTCCTCAACACTAGACTGAAGCGGTGGAAAACGAGGAAGACAGCCGTGCGACCACCTATACGACATTGACGGACGGTCCGGACTTCCGCCATGAGCTGGAAATACGCCGGTCCCGTTTCATCACGGTCCTTCGGCGGTCCCCCGACGAGGAAACTGCCCGTTCCCTGGTGGCAGAGCTCCGGCGCGAATTCCACGATGCCCGCCACCACTGCTCGGCGTTCGTCATCGGGCCGGACCGCATGATCCAACGCTCCAGTGACGACGGCGAACCGTCCGGCACCGCCGGCATCCCCATGCTCGAAGCCCTCATCAAACGCGAAGCTATGCCCGGGGTCACGGACCTCACTGACGTGAGTGCCGTCGTCGTGCGCTATTTCGGTGGGATTCTCCTGGGCGCGGGCGGACTGGTCCGCGCTTACTCCGAATCAGTCTCTTCTGCCTTGGATCTCGCTCCACTGGTTCAGCGTCGGAGGCTGCGGATATGTGCCATTGACGTTCCCCACGCCGACGCCGGCCGGCTGGAGAACGAACTTCGGAGTACAGGGTACGTCATGGCGGACACCGGCTATGGAGCCAAGCACGCCACACTCCGTATTGCGCTTCCGGACGATGCGGCAACCATTTCCGAGGCGCACGCCCGTCTGGCTTCCCTGACGTCCGGGAATTTGGAGTTGCGGCCACAGGGAACCGAATGGGTGGATCTTCCCCGCTGACTTCACCACGAGGAGTCTCAGCCGTTTGGGGGCGCATCAGTCCGTGCCGCTGGCTTCACGTCGCGGCTTAAGCAGAAGGACCCCCGCCCGGAGGCAGGGGTCCTTCTTTGGCTATTCAGCACATCCCGTGAGGGAGGCGGAATTAGTTGCCGGTCAGCTTCTCACGCAGTGCGGCGAGTGCTTCGTCGGACGCCAGGGTACCGCCGCCGGTGTTGGACTCAGCAGCGGCCGGCTCCGAGGAGTAGCTCGTGGTGCCGGAATCGCTCTCACCGGACGTTGCAGCAGCAGCGTCGTCAGCAGCGTGCTGGGCAACCTGCTTCTTGTGGGCTTCCCAACGGGTCTGGGCGTCAGCGTACTGCTGCTCCCAAGCTGCACGCTGGGTCTCGTAACCTTCGAGCCATTCGTTCGACTCGGGGTCGAAGCCCTCGGGGTACTTGTAGTTGCCCTCTTCGTCGTACTCAGCGGCCATGCCGTACAGAGCGGGATCGAACTCGGTGCTGTCAGCGTCAACGCCCTCGTTAGCCTGCTTGAGGGAGAGGGAGATGCGGCGACGCTCGAGGTCGATGTCGATGACCTTGACGAACAGTTCGTCGCCAACGGAGACAACCTGCTCTGCGAGCTCCACGTGGCGGACAGCCAGCTCGGAGATGTGCACGAGGCCTTCGATGCCGTCTTCGACGCGAACGAACGCACCGAACGGAACCAGCTTGGTGACCTTACCCGGAACAACCTGGCCGAGGGCGTGGGTGCGGGCGAAGGTCTGCCACGGATCTTCCTGCGTAGCCTTGAGCGACAGGGAGACACGCTCGCGGTCCAGATCCACTTCGAGGACCTCGACGGTGACTTCCTGGCCAACTTCGACAACCTCGGACGGGTGGTCGATGTGCTTCCAGGACAGCTCGGAAACGTGAACGAGGCCGTCTACGCCGCCGAGGTCCACGAATGCACCGAAGTTGACGATGGAGGAAACAACGCCCGGACGAACCTGGCCCTTTTCCAGCTTGTTGAGGAACGTGGAGCGAACCTCGGACTGGGTCTGCTCGAGCCATGCACGGCGGGACAGCACAACGTTGTTGCGGTTCTTGTCCAGCTCGATGATCTTGGCTTCGATCTGCTGACCGATGTACGGAGCCAGGTCGCGGACGCGACGCATCTCGACGAGGGATGCGGGCAGGAAGCCGCGCAGGCCGATGTCCAGGATGAGGCCACCCTTGACAACCTCGATGACGGTACCGGTAACGACACCGTCTTCTTCCTTGACCTTCTCGATGTCGCCCCAGGCGCGCTCGTACTGAGCACGCTTCTTGGAGAGGATCAGACGGCCTTCTTTGTCTTCCTTGGTGAGAACCAAAGCTTCGACCTGATCGCCAACGGCGACAACGTCGCCGGGGTCAACATCGTGCTTGATGGAAAGCTCGCGGGAAGGGATGACACCTTCGGTCTTGTAACCGATGTCGAGCAGAACTTCGTCGCGGTCGACCTTGACGACGGTACCTTCGACGAGGTCTCCGTCGTTGAAGTACTTGATGGTGGCGTCGACAGCTGCGAGGAAGTCCTCAGCGGTACCGATGTCGTTAATGGCGACTACGGGGGTACCGGGCTTCTCGGTGGAGGTGATGGTCATGTAGTAGGGGCTCCGTTGTGGATAGTGAGTCGGTCAGGCAAACCGCTGCCGCCCGGGTCCGGACGGCAGAACACGGCAAATTACCGGGTCATCCTGATTTGTGGATTAATACAAAATGGATGCATGCACGTAGTACACGCCCGTTTATTCTAGTCGCATAGGCAAAGCAGGGTCAAAAGGAGTGTCACACGCCCAGCACGTCCCGCAGGCGGCCGAAGGTGACGCCCCGGTCGAGCAGCCCCGGCAAAACCCGGGCGTATCCTTCCGCAGTCCCGGACGCCGGCCTGTTGAAGTGTGAAATGACGATGTCACCGGCCGCCACGCGTCCTACCTCCGCGGCCACGGTGGCTGCCGAATAGGTGGCGCCGCCGTCACCATTGACTGTGAAATTGACGGGCAGCATGCCAAGCCTGCGAGTCATTTCCGCCGCTAAGTCGTCGTAGAACGCAGTCCCCGGCCGGAAGAACTTAGGGGCGGCCCCGGTGAGTTCCTGCAGCAGAGCATGGTTCCCCATCAGCTCGTCATAGGCAGCAGCGGCGGTGGCCGTTCCGGGGATTCCGTAAGCAGACCTCCCGTTAACGGAAAGCGGCTGGTGCATGGTGCCATGGTTGGCGAGTTCGAACAGGGGGTCCGCCGCCAGTTCCTCCGACAACGACCGATTGGCATGGATCCACCGGCTGTTGATGAACAGCGTGGCAGGGACGTCGAGCCGGCGGAGGGTACGCAACAAGGCGTTGTCGCACCCCGCGCCGCCCGGCCCGCCACAGGCGTCAAACGTCAAGGCCACGTGCTGCGATGGCGAGTTGTTGACCACTCCGGTGATGTGCAGCCCCCATTCCCTGGGATGCCTGCCGGCGAACTCGGCCACGATCTGCTGCCTGTCCGGCACTGCGGCCGGTTTGGACGTCGGTGCTGGTGCGAGGGCGGCGGCAGCCTGTTCGCTTGATCTTGCAGCGATCGACGGCGGTGGTGTGGCCGGGCCCGTCCCCGCCGCCACGGAGGGCGCCGATGCTGCCGAGGGTACTTCGACGGATGCGCCGTCAGCGCATGCTGCCAGGGCAGCGGACGCGAGGCCCGCCATTCCAAGCAGCACAGATCGCCGGCCGGCCAATGGCCGCCGCTTGGAATCCCCCATGGATGTCCTTACTCAGATGTGGCTATGTGGTTGTGATGAGGTGGTGCGGCCTAGAAGTGCGTCAAGCAATGAGCCGGGCGCTCGACCGCGAACAGTTGATGGGCCAGGAACGCGGCACCCGAGGACTTTTCGTGGATGCGCCCGGCGGCGGCCAGGGTCACCGGCGACACCACGCCAAGATAGATGGAGGCGAGGTCGGCCACGTCCATGCTGAGGTCGGGTGACTGTCCGGAGGCTTCAGTTACGACGGCGGCGGCAGCACCGCCGTCGGACTCCAGGACCCAAGTGCCACCCGCCAGGGAGAGCGGGTCCGTCACTTCCAGGACCAAGCGACCTGCCGAGGCGTAATGGCGGGCCTGCAAGGCGGACTGTATGTCCAGGATCCGGAGCCACAGCATGTCGCGGACTTCGGAGGCCTCGATGCAGCGTGGGTCCTCAAGCGCCCACGCCAGGGCGTCGTCAACCGGGGCTTCGGCCCAGGTTACTTCCTCAATGAGGTCGATGCTGCCCAGGAAGCGCCACAGATCGAGGTATCCGGTATTGGTAGCGGCCACCAGGTCCACGATTTCCATGGTGTACGGCTTGTGGTCCCACCCCTTGAAACGGTAGGAGACGAAGCCATCCAATGCCCCGGACAGGTCGTAGTGCAGGGCACAGCGGACGCTGGTGTCGGGCTTGCCGTCATGCCCAATGGAACCCGAGGCAACAAGCCGGTAATACTCCTGGCGGTCCACCGAGCCCGGCGACAGCCGCTGCACACGCTTGAACACGTGGGGTGCCAGTTCCAACAGGACCGATGGATCGGCGACCTCCACTGTTCCCTGCGGCTGTCCCTTCATCCGGAATCGGGGACCCGTGTCAACTTTGATGCTGCGCTCAAACGTAGCCACACCGAAGCCGAAACGCCCATAGATGGAACCTTCGGAGGCCGTCAGCGCCGCCATGGCCAGGCCGTCATCCTTGGCGCTCTCCAGGTCGGCAGTGATCATCCCCCGCAGGATTCCATGGCGGCGGTGTGTTCCGCGGACAGTCACAGCCGTGACCAGGTTGGCTTCAAGCTGCCGGCCAAAACCGATATTCAGGGCCTTGCGCATGGTGGCGTAGGTTGCCACCGGCACATTGGCGCCAAGGGAGTGCTCCGGTACGGGGCCGTTGACGTAGACGCCTGTCAGCTCACGCTTGTCGGTCTGGTATGAAGCAAGGGTCTTGGCGACGTACTCGTCATCACGCCGCTGCTGGTGGAATCCGTGCGATACAGCCTGCACCCACGTGGCGCAGCGGCTGTAGCCGGCGGCGTCTTCCTTGTCGGCTACGGCGGGAAAACGCTGGACGGAATATTTTTGGGAGGTTGGTTCATTGGGATCGGCCACGATTCCGAGCCTAGTCAGACGCCGCCCGCGGGCGCCCCCCCCCCCCCCCGCCCCGGCCGCGGGGGCCCCGGCCCCCCCCCGGCAACGCTTGGCCGGAGATGAGCCGCGCGTGGACGCGCCGGATGTTGGTGTCCACCAC
>NZ_JAJOHP010000057.1:0-31542 GCF_021109375.1 Arthrobacter sp. AK01 | reverse complement strand
GGGGCGCGGGGGAGTGTGGTCGGTGAAGCAGTGGGAGGCGGCTTCGGCTCCGACGCGCTTGGCGATCAGGCGCCGCACCTCGAAGATCCGTTCCCACCCGGATTCGCGGACCCGGATGGTGTCGCCGATGATCACGCTTTGCGAAGCCTTCACCGGGTTTCCGTTGATGCGGATGTGCCCGGCACGGCAGGCGGCCGTGGCAGCGGAGCGGGTCTTGTAGGCGCGTATCGCCCACAACCAGGCGTCGACTCGGACGTTGGCTGGGGAAGAAGACGGGATGCTCATGATTGGAACGAGTCTAACCGCGGCGGAGCGGGCAGGCGAGAACGCCGGAAAGCAGCGCGGCAGATCCCCAAAAGACACCTACCGCACCGTCACCTCAACACGCTGCGCCATGTTGTTCCCGATGCCTTGGTAATTCCACACCTGGTCGGTGGGCTGCAGTGCGCCCGAGGTATCCATCGCCCGGCAGCGCAGCACATGCTCGCCCGCACTGGCTACCCACACCATGGACCACGACCGCCACGCGAAATCACCCAGCGGCGGATCTACATGTGCAGGCATCCATTCGCCGTCGATCCCCACCTCCACCCGTTCCACTTCGCCGTGTCCGGACCACGCGCGGCCGTGCAGCATTACGGGACCGGCGTCAACGATGCGGCGTCGGGTGAAGAAATCAGGAATCCCGGGAGGAATCATCAGCGAGCGAACACGGATGTGCGTCACGGGCAGGCCTGGGCCGTCGGGACCTTGCAGATAGTGGTAAGCGACCGCCTGCTGGAACCCCATGAACCGGGATGTCACGGCTTCAATCGACGTCAACCACTTCACGCTCGCCATGCCGTACCAACCCGGCACCAGCAGCCGCAGGGGGAATCCGTGCTGGATCGGCAGGGGATTCCCGTTCATGGCGTAGACCAGCATCACTTCGGGATGCATCGCCTCAGCGACGGTCAGGCTGCGGGCATACGGCTCTTCGACGCCGCCTTGGATACCGTTGTCGGCACCGGTAAAGACAAGTTCGACGGCGTCACTCGCCAACCCTGCCTCCTCCAGCAGGGGTGCCAAGGGAGTTCCGGTCCACTCGGCTGTGCCCACCGCACCAAGGACCCAAGGCTGGCTCAGGGGTCGCGGTGCCAGGAGCGACCTCCCGTTGCCTGCGCATTCCATGGTCACAGGCAGGGTGACAGCCGGTCTGGCTTTGATGTCCTCAAGACTCAAATCAAGACCGTGTTCAACAGCCCCGCCCAACCGCAGCCTCCATGTCTCAACGGAAACGTGCGGAATGTCGAAATGGATGAGTAAGTAATGAAGGCCTGCCGGCGTGATGTCGTCGTGCAGGGCTTCCAGCGGCATGGAATGGTTCCGCCCTGAAAGTTGCAGTTCTTCGTGGGTCAGGGGACCTTCGGTCGGCTGTCCGGGGGTGGCGGCTTTCGCTGCTCTTTGCTTGACATGGTGTTTGGACATGGGACGGCGGCGTTCTACTGGAAGCTAATCGCTGCGGAGTGCCGCAGCACTTAGGACAAGGATCACGCCACGGGCGAACCTGCGTCAATAGCTCGTTGTGAGGCCTGCTCTGCGCCCTCACGGAAGCACGTAACGCGCAAACCGGGCCTCACAACGGAAGGCGACTACCGGCGTCGTAATTCCGGGTACTCAAGGTGGGGTGCCACGGTGCCGGCGTCGCGCTCGAGGAAGTTCACAGCCGGGGCAACGATGTCGTCGATTTCGTCGAGGATGGCCTCGCTCAGCACCACGTCTGCGGCCTTCAGGTAGTCAGTCAGGTGGTCTTCGGTGCGTGGCCCGATGACCACGCTGGTCACCGCCGGGTGGTTCAGGGCGAAGCCCACAGCCAGCTGAATGAGGGTCAACCCGTGGCGGGCCGCCAACTGTGACAAGGCGTCGACCGCGTGCAGCTTGCCCTGGTTGAAGGGCGCGTTGACATCGAAACGCCCCGGAACGGCAGCCGATCGAGAGCTTTCAGGCTGGCCGGCGCCGACGCGGTAGCCACCGGCCAGCCACCCGCCGTCGAGCGGTCCGTAACTCAGAACCCCGACGCCGTACTGCTGGGTGATGGGGAAAACGTCGCGTTCGTTGGCGCGCACCAGAAGGGAATAAGGTACCTGGTCAACTACCGGCGGGGTCAGGTGGTTGGTGTTGGCGATCCACTGCGCCTCAACAAGCTGGGCCGGGCTGAACACGGACGTGCCGTAGTACAGGATCTTGCCCTGCCGGATGAGATCGTTCAGGGCGGTGATGGTCTCAAGAAGATCGGTGTTGTAGTCCGGACGGTGCGCCTGGTAGAGGTCGATCCGGTCTGTGTTCAGGCGCCGCAAGCTGTCCTCCACAGCCCGGACGATCCACCGGCGGGAATTGCCGGCGTGCGCCGGGTTGGAACCCATTTGGCCGTGGAACTTGGTGGCGAGGAAAACGTCATCGCGCCGGCCGTGGATAGCCTGGCCAACCACGGTCTCGGCCTCGCCCTGGGAGTAGATGTCCGCGGTGTCCACGCTGGTGATACCGGCGTCGAGCGCTGCTTTGATGATGCGGATGCTCTCGGCGGGCCCCGTGGGTGCGGCGCCGGTGCCGAAATTGAGGGTGCCCAGCGTGAGGGGGCTGATCAGGGCGCCAGTGCGTCCAAGCGTTCGTAGCTCGTTGAGGCTCATGTCGGCTTCCTGTGGTGGGACAGTGCTGGGGGTCCAGGCCTGAGTCGGTGGCCTGGATGTTCAATCGAGGCTACACACGGCCGCCGGAGGCATGAACGCAAGCGGTAGAACTTCTTCGCTTTTCGTCTTGGGAGGTAATGGAGGAGGCCTTACTTCGCGACATTTCTTGACACACGGCAACACAAATGTCTTCCGGATCAACAAATATTGCCGTTCCCGAATGCAGGTGAATTATGGGAAAGGAACTCAAGCAACGCACGAAGGGGACAGCGGAATGACACAGACCACAGTGGAAGAAACGGCAGCCATCAAGGCTGCATTTGCGCAGTTCCCGTCCGGAGTCGCAGCGTTCAGCGCGATGGTGGATTTCACGCCGGAAGCTTTGGTGGCATCGTCCTTCACAGTGGGCGTTTCATTGGAACCGCCGTTGGTGATGTTCGCCGTGCAGAACTCCTCCACCACCTGGCCGAAGCTCCGCCAGGCTCAACGATTGGGTGTCTCGGTCCTTGCCGAGGGCCAGGAAGGTGCCGCGCTGCAGCTGGCCTCCAAAACGAGGGACCGGTTCGCGGGGCTGGACACGAGCGTCAGCGACTCAGGCGCGGTCCTGATCGATGGCGCCGTGCTGGGCTTTGAATGCGAAGTTGTCTCGGAGACGCCTGCAGGGGACCACGCGATCGTGGTCCTGGAGGTCAAAGCGACCACCATCAACCTCGAATCCAAGCCGCTCATCTACCACGGCGCGTCGTTCCGGCAGTTGGCCGCGTAGCCGTTCCCACAAAGCCCCGGCGGATACTCTGGCCACCCGGAGGCTCCGTACCTAGAGTTGTTTTATGGAGAGCAATCCTCGGCCCGCCGCCTGGAGTTTGGCCGTGACCTTGCCGCTGGGCGCCGGCGTTTTGGTCGCTGCGATTGTGTTCGTAACCTCGCGGTTTCAACTGGGCGACGGCGGTCCCGGAGTCCTCTTGGTGACTGTTCCCGTGCCGGCCGTCATCATCTTTCTTGCCGCTGTAACAGCAGCCTTCCTGGCTGGCTCATTCCGCGTTGGGCTCATGACCGGATCCTTCGCCTTCTTGTCCAGCACTGTTGCCCTGTTGGCTGTGCTCGCAGTTGAGGGAGCAGTCTGGATGGACCGCCACGGTGTGTTCATGCTCGACGGCGATTCGCCCCGTGGGTCAGTAAACTCCGCCGATATCATGGTGAACATTTTCACGACTGGGATGTGGATAGGTCATGTGATTGTGTGGCTACCCGGACTCGTCCTCGGCGCTGCGATGGGTGCTTGGGTTGCTGACAGGTGGGCGCTCCAGGGGAGGGCCCGACCACGCACCGCCCAGAAGCCCGCCTAGGAGTTGCGGCTGGCGCTGCTGAGGGACCCTTTTCGGATCGGGCTCGGAGACTTCCCATTCTTGGAAGTGTTCGGGCCCGATTTCCGTGCGTCGTTGCCTTGAACCGGGGTCTTGGCATCGGTTGGCTTGGCGGGACCGCCGTCAGGCTTCTTGGCCGGGGCATCCGGCCGCTTCGGTCCGGGCGTTTTCCCGTTGGAGGAGGGAGTGGGCTCGTCAAGGTCGCGGACTGTGACCTTGATGGCGGGCGGTTGCTCGGACTTTGCGCGGGCGGCTGCCCGTTCGTCTGCTTTGGCAACCGCTTCGGCCCAGTCCTTGGACAGGACAGGGGGTTCCTTGGTTGCTGCCACAACGATTGGATGATGCGCGGTCTGGTTTCCCACCACTGACTTGACCTCTGCCGGTTTGGGCAGTTTTCGGGGGTCAACCTTGGACTTCCAGGCGCCTTCCTTGAGTGCGGCCGCCGTACCCGAGAGCCGCCGTCGAACGTCTCCAAGGAGGTCTCGCTTGGGTGCCGCGGGCGTCGATGGCGTGGCAGCAGGCTCCTTGGCCGGGGCTGAAGCCGGTGCGACAGTTGTCGCAGCCTGCACCTGCGCGGTGGATCCCGTTTCGAGGTAGGCGAGGTCATCCAGCGGAGAATCGACAGACTCGACGTCGCCCGTTACCGGGACTGGAACGCGGGCGGGACGCGGGGGCAACTGGACGATGGGAGTGGTTTCCTTCTTGGGGAAGATTCCCACCATCGCCAGGAGGACAATCGACAGCAGTCGCCCAACTCCAGCCACCACCAGGGTGATGATGATGATCAACCCGAGACCCAGGAACATCAGGACGGCGAGCCCCAGTGTTCCCAAATACGTCAGGTTGATGGCGAGTGTTGTCGGATCCTCCACGTAGCCTCCCCTGGCTGTCGTTTTGTGATGCGCGCATTGCCCACCCAGCTTGCGTATCTAGCCTAAGGTCCAGCACCAACGGAATCACGCCCCGCCCCCTACTCTGGCGGGGTTGTTTCAAAGCTGTTATATGGCGTGGGAAAATATGTTGCCCAGCTCTCATTTACAGCCTTAGATTGGGAACTCGTGACCCCTGAACCTGCCCGACTCCGCAACGGCATGTGCCCCTGCCTCTCCGGGGAGCAGTATGACGATTGCTGCGCACGCTTCCACCGCGGCGACGCCGACGCGCCCACTGCGGAGCAATTGATGCGCTCCCGGTATTCGGCCTTCGTTGTCCTGGCCCCCGACTACCTCCTGCGCACCTGGCACGCCTCAACGCGACCGAAATCCATGGATCTCGATCCGGACATGCAGTGGCGCCGGTTGGACATCGTCGGCACCGCCAACGGCGGACCTTTGGACACGACGGGCACCGTGGAATTCGCCGCACACTACAGGCTCGACGGCGAACGCGGCGTCCAGCGCGAAGCCAGCCGTTTTGTTCGGGAAGGCAAACGCTGGTTTTACGTCGACGGGGACGTTCGCTAGCGCCTCACCGATACTTGCGGTGCAGGTTTTCCTTGGTTGACGCGCCCGGGGCAGCATCGCCGATCCACGGCCCGGTTCCCTCGGACTGGTCCAGGACCCCGGCCTCCAACCACGCGTAGTCGCCGGTGAGGACCTTGCGTGACAGGTCATGATCGACGTCGTCCGTGTTTCTCCACAACTGGTCGAAGTATTCGTCCACCCGCACGCGCGCCTGCTCGCAGAATGCTTCGGCCAGCTCAAAGGCGGCGGCACCTTGCTCCGGGTGCTTGCGGAGTAGCATTTCGGCCCGGGAGCAGCAGGCCGCCATGGCGAACAGTTCGGCGCCGATATCCACGATCCTGCCCAGGAACGCCTGCTTATATTCCAGCTTTGCCTGCCACCTGCCCATGCCGTAGAAGGTCTGCCGGGCAAGCCGCCGCGAGGACCTCTCAACGAACCGCAGCTGCTTGGCCAGACGCCCGAACTCCGCGTAGGACCGGGGATCCATCCCGGCTCCGGCCACAAGCTTCGGCAGCCATTTGGCATAGAAGCCAGAGGCCCCGACGGCGGCCCTCGCCTTGTCCTGCAAGCTCGCGTCCGCTGAGGCGAGGTCGCCCGCAGCGGCAAGGTGCGCGTCCACTGCCTCGCGGGCGATCAGGAGTTTCATGATCTCGCTGGAACCTTCAAAGATCCGGTTGATACGGAGGTCCCGGAGCAGTTGCTCGGCCGGGACGGCGCGTTCGCCGCGGGCTTCAAGGGACTCTGCGGTTTCGAACCCACGGCCGCCACGGATCTGGACAAGCTCATCGGCGATCCGGCAGCTCAACTCCGTAGACCACAACTTGGCAAGAGCCGCTTCGATGCGAACGTCCTTTTGGCCCGCGTCGGCCATCTCGGCGGATAGTTCAAACACGGCCTCCAGGGCAAAAGTCGTCGCGGCGATGAAGGCGATCTTCTTTCCCACGGCTTCGTGCTTGCCTACCGGTCGACCCCATTGGGTCCGGGCGTTGGACCATTCGCGGGAAATCTTCAGGCTCCACTTCCCAGCGGCAACGCAGAGACCGGGAATGGAAAGCCGGCCGGTATTAAGGGTGGTGAGGGCGATCTTGAGTCCTTGGCCCTCGCGGCCGAGCCGGTTGGCAACAGGTACCCGCACCTGGTGGAAACGGGTCACGCCGTTTTCAATCCCGCGCAGGCCCATGAAGGCGTTGCGGTTCTCCACGGTGATGCCGGGGGAGTCCATCTCCACCACGAACGCGGAGATTCCGCCCTTGTGCTCGGTCCCGTCAACGTCGGTATGTGCGGGAACCCTGGCCATGACCACCACGAGCTCAGCGATCACGCCGTTGGTGGTCCAAAGTTTCACGCCGTCCAGAACGTAAGAACCGCCGTCGTCCGACAGTACGGCAGTGGCGCCCATCCGCGCTGGGTCGCTGCCGACGTCGGGCTCTGTCAGGAGGAAGGCAGTGATGGCTCCGGCGGCGCAACGCGGCAGGTATTCCTTCTTCTGCTCGGGTGTGCCGAATTCCTTCACGGGCTCCGGGACACCGATGGACTGGTGTGCGGAAATGAGGGCCCCGAGGCTTGGATGCACCGACCCCAGCAGGGCAAGCGCACGGCCGTAGTAGACCAGGGACAACCCCAAGCCGCCGTATTCACGTGGGATTTTCATGCCGAAAACGCCGAGGTCCGCGAGCCCTTTGAGGTACTCATCCGGAATCCTGGCGTCTTTTTCAATGGTGCGGCCGGACATGGTTTTGGCGAACGTCAGCAAGCGGGCCATGAACTCCTCGCCCCGCTCCACATCGTCCGCCCGCGCTTGTGGCCATGGGTGGATCAGGCTGAGGTCGAAGCTGCCCAGGTAGAGGCCCTTGGCGAAGCTGGGCCGGTTCCACTCGGTTTCGCGCGCGGCTTCGGCGACGGCGCGGGCTTCCTCTGCGGTGGCATTGACGCTTGCTGCGGCGAGGCTGTTGTCAGTGGCGGACGTCATGGGGTAACTCCTCTAGCCGGTTGTGCCGGATGGAGCCAGGGTCCGCCTTGGGTGGGAACCCTTCAGCTGTCCCTCAATGCTACCCGCGAGTAGCTACCCGTGCTAGGGGAAATCTGCGGCTGGAATTCGGCCGGAATTTCCACTTGTCCAGCGTGGTGAACAAGGCGTTCCCACGCAAAGTTAATGCCGTGGACCAGGCCCCCGAGGACGCCTTTAACGGCGTACCAGGCCATGCCCATGGCCCCGATAAGAATGATTGTTGCCATTGCTGCTGCTGCGATGAAGGCCACCAAGAGTGCAGCAAACAGCAGCGTTCCAATAACTACGTATGTGCCTGTTTCCAGCGCAGTGAAATCGAAATCCATGGTTCCCCCCGGAGCGACGGTGCGTGGGTCGGCGCGGCGTGGCTGCGTCGATGTTCTGACACTAGGGGTGGGGGTGCCTTCGGGCCAGAGCGGAAACGCGTCGCGGCTCCGTTGATATGGGATCGAAACCATACCGCGCGGTAGGTTACGAAATGGTTGCGGTGGGGAGGTTCTGACGCTCTGCGTTAACCTTGTACGGGGCAGTTTCCGCTGCCAGCCAGGTTTCGCAGCAGCTGAAGGAGAGTAGTTGTCCCGTTCAGCCATGTCCTCCGCCGACGCCATCAGCGCGAGGCTTCGCGACCTCGAACAGCTGACCAAGGGCCCAGCGTGGGCCCTGACGCGTTCGGCGCCGTGGGTCATCGCAGTGCTGCAAGCATCCTTCACCCGCACCCGGCCGCAGCTTCCGCTCGAAGAGTTCCATGCCGACGTCGACGCTTTCCTTGAGCAGCTCCGCCGCCAGGATCCCACCCTCGGTGGACAGCAGAACGGCAAGCTGTTCGGAGATGAATGGACGCGCAAGCAGTTCCTGACGCGAAGGAACCAGTCCGGCCACATCGTCTACGAAGTCACAGAACCCGCGGCCCGCGTGCTCGCCTTCCTGGACAGCCTGTCCAGCGAACGTTCCACGCTGAACGGTTCGCGGCTCGGCACACTTCTGGGCGATGTGGAGAAGCTCGCCAACGAAACCAACCCGGACCAAAGCGCGCGCCTGGAGGCCCTGGAGGAGGAAATCCACGAGCGCCAGCAGCTGGTGGAGGACATCAGCTCCGGGGAGTTCGACGGTCTCCTGGACGACGAGGAAGCTGTTGAAGCGGCCGGCAACATCCTGGATCTCGCCGCCAGCCTGCCCGCGGACTACAAGAAGATGCGTGACCGCATCGAGGAACTGGTGGGCGAGCTCCGCAACCAGATCATCGAGGAGTCGCTGAGCAAGGGCGCTACGATGGCCCAGGTTTTGGAGGCCGACAAGCGCCTGCGCCAGAGCCCCGAAGGGCGAACCTTCCGCTCCTTCACTGCCTTTCTGGAGGATCCGCAGCAGCAGTTGCGCTTCCGCTCGGCGATCGGTGAGGTGCTGAGCCGGCAGTTCGCGGATGACCTCTCCCACGAGGACCGCGAGACGCTGAAAAACCTGGTGGCCGAACTGCGCACGCAGCACAGCCACATCCAGAGGATCTACGGCAAACTCTCCGAGAGCCTGAACACGTACATCCAAAGCGACGACGTCCGGCAATCCGTCAGCCTGCGCAAGGTGCTGGCAGAGGCCGAGCAGGCGATCCGCTCCTTGCCGTACGAACGCGACCGTCCCGGACTGGTCCGCGGGCCCGTCCTGTTCAACGCCGGGTTCGAGTCATTGGCCATGGTCAAACTCTTCGACCCCGACGAATTCGCCACGCCTCCGCGCCTCGCGGACCCTATCGCTTTCAGCGACTCGGACCGGGTGCGCTCCGCCCGCACGGGCAAAGCCAAACCCGCTGTTGTGCGGGCTGCCATGGCGGGTGCCGCTACCTTGGGCGATGCCTGGGACAACCTGCCCGCCGAGGAACGGCACATCAACACGGTCCGCACCCTGTTGTCCATCGCTCTGCAATCGGGCGCTGGCTTCGACCGGGCAGCCTGGGAACACATTGACTTCGAACAAATCGACGGCAGCATCCGCACGGCGTACCTGCCCGTCGTCACGCTGAATGAGGATTCTGATGACTGAGGAAATCACGACGACGGACGTCACCGACGCGGATGAGGCCACCGAAGAGGTGGTTGAGGCCGCCGCGGCCGAACCGGTGGCCGAGCCCGCTGCTGAAATCACTCATGCGGATCCCTTCCGGGTCACACCGCGCGACTCGTTCGTGGACGGTGCGGCGCTGTTCCCCGGTGACACCGGGGTGCTCCCCATGAAGGTGCGGCATGCACTGGTGAAGCTCCTGAAAGGCCCGTACATCGACGGTGGCCGGGACGAGAAACTGTGGACCACGCTCCTGGACAACCAGCTGATCCTCCGCAGCCGACTCTCCGAGCTGTTCCTCACCCTCCAGCTCGATCACGACCGCAAGATCGCAGTTCTCCGCCCGGTCGATCCCGACATCATCGGAGCAAGCTCCCGGTCCAGCATCCTCCGCCAGCAGCGAGCCCTGAGCCGAGTGGAAACCATCGTCCTGCTCCGCCTTCGCCTGCTGCTGGACCGCCACGTCACCGCCCAGACGGACCCAACGATCACCCGCGAGGAAATCTCGGACCTCGTGGCCAACTACACTCCCGCGGGCCAGCAAGACGCCCTGCGCGACTCCGACGTGGTCACCCGCACCATCACCAAGCTCCTTGCCCGCCAGCTCATCCTCCCCACCCCGCTGGACGATAGCTACACCATCAGCAACGCCCTTCCCCTGGCACTCCCTTTCGAAAACATCGGCGACATCCCAGCCCAAATAGAGGCCCTGATAGCAGTAGCAGCCGACGAATCCGGAACAGAACCCCTCCTGGACCTGGACCCCTCTGAATCCTCCGCGGATGGGGACGACGACGCCGATGCCGCCCCCGCCCCTTCGCCGGACAGCACTCGTCCTGCGGACGATGCTGCCGGCTCCGACAGGCCCGAAGCCACTCCCGGGGCGGCATCGGCGTCGTCTACCTCGCGCGAGCACCTCACCGAAGCGAGCGGCGATGCCGGGGACATGCGGCAGCATGCGTCTAAGCGAGGTACGAGGGAGCATGCAGAGCATGTGTCCGGTACCGCCGCGATAGGCGACCCAAGTGCGGACGGTACCGCTGCGGACACAACCGACGCTGAAGGGACACAGAAGTGACCATCGCAAGCATGCTCCCGCTCGGCGAGCTCACGAACCCCGGCCAGATGCGTTTGGCGCTCGTGCAGGTGGTCAACTGGGGCACCTTCCACGGCGCCCACACCATGCACGTGGACCGCAAGGGCACCCTGCTCACTGGCAACTCGGGCGTCGGCAAGTCGACCCTCTTTGATGCGATGCTCCGTGTTTTCGATGCCCGTCCGCGCTCGAATGAGGCTGCAGCCCAGCGGTCCGGCGGCGCTGTGGAGGACAAGAGGACCACGTTCACCTACATGCGCGGCAAGGTGGGTGATAAGGCGGTGGGGGATAGCTCGGCGAGTGCCTTCCAACGCCCGGGTGCCACCTGGTCCGCCGTCGCGCTGACGTTTGATAACGCTGCCGGCACGAAGGTGACGGTGTCGGCGTTGTTCGATTTGCCGAAGAACGGCACGGAGTCGAGTGTCGGGCGTTTCTATGTGATCGACAGCAAACCGTTGGACCTTGAGGCCATTGAGGGGATCGCGCAGAAGCGGTTTACCAAGGGCGCGTTGGAGTCGATCTTCCCGGATGGCCAGGTTTTCGACGTCCACAAGGCGTTCGCGGAGCGTTTCCGGAGGCTCTTGGGAATCAACTCCGACCAGGCGCTGCCGCTGCTTCGCGTGATCCAGGCCGGTAAGGGCCTGGGTGGCAGTGTAAACACGTTCTTCCGCGACCAGGTGCTCGACGCTCCGGCTACGCTGGCTGCCGCGGATGACGTGGTGGAAGAGTTCAGCAACCTGATGTCGATCCGTCAACGGCTGGAGGACGTGCGGCAACAGCGCGACCAATTGGCTCCGGTTCCAGGGCTGAACAAGGAGTACGCGCAGGCATTGCTGGATGCGAACCGCCTCCGCGAGTTGGCCGGCGGGGAGTTCGAGGCCTACAAACAGCAGCTTGCGGTCACGGTCCACGCCAAGACGTTGGCCCGTTTCAAGGAGTTGGCGCAGTCCAAGGCCCAGGAACTGGCGGCCGAGCGCACCGTGCGGGATGCCTTGGCCAAGGACCTCCGCGACCTTGAACTGGATTACAACAACCGCGGCGGCAACGCGATTTCGGCGATTGAGCAGTCGTTGGAGAACGCCAAAGTTGGCCTGAAGCTGCGCCAGCAGGTGGAGGATTCGGCGAGGAAGGCTTTGGCCGAGGCCGGTTTGAACCTCGAATGGTCCGCCGAGGGCTGGGACCAGGCACATGAGCAGGCGGCGGCCCGATCGGCCGAACTGAAGGACGATTCGGAGGCCCTGAAGGAGCTTCGGTTCGAGGCTTTCGACGGCCACGCGACCAAGAAGCGTGAACTCGCAGCAGCCCAGCAGGAGTTGCTGTCGTTGCGGTCGCGCAAGTCCTTGCTGCCGCCCTCGAGCATTGAAAACCGTGCTGCCATCGCGGCCGCAACAGGTGTCCCGGAAGAGCGGATGCCGTTTGGCGGTGAGTTGATTGACCTCGACGAGGGGCAGGATCACTGGCGCCCGGCTGCCGAACGTGCCTTGCGTAACCTTGCCACCACGTTGCTGGTTCCGGGCGAGCACTTTGCTGCTGTGACGCGCTACCTCAATGACAACACCGTCCGCGGTGCCCTCCGGGCGGTCGACGTGTCCAAGCCGCTCGCCGGTGGCGCGCTGGCTGTGGAGGACGTGTCCGACGGCGACCTCTTGACTAAGTTGAGCATCCTCACCTCAGGTGCCAATGCCGACGCCGGGCAATGGATCCGCGAGCGGATCGCGTTGGACTTCGCTTACCCGTGTGTCGAAGATCCCGACGAGCTCGCCGGGATGGACAAGGGTTTGAGCCTGGGCGGCGTGGTCAAGCGCAACCGGCACACCGTGGAGAAGGACGACCGTTTCACGGGCCGCCAGGATTACGTTCTCGGTTTCGACAACGCCTCCAAGCTGGAGCTTGTGGCGGCCCGCGTGGGCGAGTTGGAGAACGAGCTGGCCAAAGCCGCGGAGCTGGCCCAAAGCCGCGAGGATTCGCACCAGGGCATGGCCCGGCAGTTGGAAGCACTCCGTCGGGTCGCAGAAGATGAGCGCCCGTGGGAGCAGGTCTCCGCTGCCGTCGCAGCCGAGGAGCTCGCACGGATCGAACAGCGCCTCACGGATGCCCTGGCCGCACAGGCGGACCTTGAGCCATTGCGTGCAAACATCGAGACCGTGCGCGAGAAGCACCAGTCCTCCACAGGGGCGGCCGCGGTGCTGCAGAGCGAATACAAGGCGCTCGACCACAAGATGACCACAGCTGACGGCCTGCTCGATGCCGCGAGGCTGAAGCTTGAGCAAGCACCGCCGTCGGGCTCCACCGTCACTGCGCTTGAGCCGTACTTCTCGGGCGTCGGCGAGGTCTCCGAGTTGTACGAACTCGACAACCTCGCCAACAGTGTCCGCAACAAACTGCTCGACGAACTGCATGCCGCGGAATCGCGTGGACAGGCAACGGCCGAACGGTTGACCCGCATGTTCGAGGCCTTCGTTCGCGACTGGGGCAGCGCCATCAGCGCCGACCACGGCACGTCGATCGGGGCCGCGGGGGATTTCGAATCCCGGTACCACGCAATCGTCAGCGACGGCCTGCCCGCGCAGGAGGCCGAGTTCCGGCTGTTCTTCAACCAGCGCACGCACGAGTCCTTCAGCACGCTTTTGCACTTGCTCGATGAGGAACGGCGCAGCATCACCAGCCGTATCCTGCCCCTCAACGGGATCCTATCCGAGGTGAACTTCCACGAGGGCAGCTTCCTGGAATTGGACATCAAGCAGACGCTCCCGGCCACGGCCAAGCAGTTCAAGGATGCGATCCAGAACGCCCTGAAGGCGAAGCACACGCGTCCGTCCCGCGGCACTGCCGTTTCACCAACAGACATGGACGACGACGCCGAGCTCACCGCGCGCTATAAGTCACTGGAAACCCTGGTCAAGCGTCTTGGCTCCCAGACCCCGGAGGATCGTCGCTGGCGGGCCGAGGTGCTGGACGTTCGCGGGCACCTGTTCATCCAGTGCAAGGAGCACCGCGAGGTTGCTTCGAAATCGGGCAAAGCCGGCACCGGCAAGGCAGCCAAGCGGAAGACCGAAGTCTTCATGCATGCCGATACTGGCTCCATGTCCGGCGGTGAGCGCCAGCGTTTCACCGCGTTCATCATGGCCGCCGCACTCAGTTACCAGCTGGGGATCGCCGAGCAGGGCTTCACGACGTACGGCACCGTGATGATGGACGAAGCGTTCGTGTTGGCTTCCGAGGAATTCGCCGGCGCCGGGATCAAGGCCCTTCACGAGTTCGGGTTCCAGCTCCTGCTGGCTGCTCCTGAAAACGTGATCGACTTGTCCAGGCACCTCGGGTCCGTCACGGAAATCCTGAGGGACAAGCGCACCAACCGTTCGGGCGTGCTCACGGCACCGGTGATCGCCGGACCGGGCGAGCCCGGCGCGTGGCGGTCGGAGGCCAACCCGGTGGACATCGTCCTGCGGTAGAGGTCCGTGGCAAACTCGCTGCATGACCGAATCCACTCCAGGGGAATCCGTCATCAGCCGGGTGGTCCGGTTGATGTCGGCCTTCGACCGGGCCCTGCCCACCATGACTTTGTCGGGTTTGGCCCGGAGGGCAGACCTTCCACTGACGACTACCCATCGGCTTGTCCAGGAGTTGGCCCGTCATGGCTTGATCGAGAAGGTCTCCGGGGATGAGCTCCGCGTCGGCATGCGGATGTGGGAACTCGGGGCCCGGGGATCCAAGGCGTTGGGCCTGCAGGAAGTGGCGCTGCCCTACATGGAAGACGTCCAGGCCACCGTCCGGCAACACACCACGTTGGCCGTGCTGGACAGGGGATCGGTCCTTTACGTCGAACGGTTGTCGGATCCTGAATCTCCGCTGGATGCTGCCCACATTGCCCAACGCATGCCGATCCACGCGGCATCGTCCGGTTTGGTTCTCCTCGCTTTTTCCGACAAAGCCTACCAGGATGGGATTCTTTCGCAGCCCCTCGAAGCCGTCACCCCGGATACCATCACCGATCCAACCCTCATCCGGAAGCACTTGGCCGAGATCCGGCAGCGCGGGCACGTTGCCATCCCTGGCATCGGTCACATGGATTGGATTGGCATCGCGGTTCCGGTTTTCGGAGCATCGGGCAAAATTGCGGCCTCGCTGAATGCGATCGTCCCCCGCGATGAGGCCAACGTACCGGCCATCATCCCGTCGCTGCTGACGGCGGCCCACGGCATCTCGCGGAGCCTTGGTGCCGACAACAGGCTTCCGGGCTCGCGCAGGCTCTGATTTAACGCGACTCATTCCGCTGAGCGGAAGGGCTGTTCATTCGCTGATCGCAGATCCACAGACTGGAGACCTGCATCACATCAACCCGGCGGTGACCTCGCAGATCCCGCCACCAGCCCGAAAGTAGGACAACGATGTCTGAGCCTTTGACGTGCCCCGTCGCCGCCGTCGAGCACGAACCGCGCGAGTTGCCGCCGTACTCCCATGAACTGGAATGGCCCGAAGGGCTGGAGCCGTTCAAGGTGGTGGACGACGGAAGCCAGGGCGACCCGTACGCGCACTACCAGTGGATGCTGGAGAACGCTCCCGTGTTGCGTTGCTTCACGCCGCAGTCCGATGTCTGGTTCATTACCCGCTACGACGACGTGAGGAAAGGCCTCCGTGCACCCAAGATGTTCTCGTCCCAGGTGGTGGACCCGATCCCGCTGACCTTCCTGACCTTGTTCGATGCTCCCAACCACGGCCGGCTGCGTCAGGTGGTGGCCCAGGCGTTTACACCCAAGGCCGTAGCGACCTTTGAAGAAAGGGTGCGGGAGAACGCCACCATGTACTTGGACGACATGCTCGCCGCCGGTGGTGGTGACGCCGTTGACGATTACGCGATTCCCCTGAGCATGTCCACCATCAGCGCGCTCCTGGACGTCCCCAACCCGGACTTCGACAAGCTCAAATTCTGGTCCGACGAGACGTTCAGCTACTTCGGCCGTCTCGCCCGCAACGCCAATGGCACAGGAACCGACGAACAGAGCGCTTTCGCCTTCTTCGACTTCCTCAAGGAGAACCTCGAGCGGCTGCATGCGGAGGAGAACCAGTCTGTCGGTGGGCAAATCGCGCGGATGTGGAAGGACGGGCTGCTCAGCGAGAAGGAAGCCAAGGAGTTGTGCGCCTTCGTCTTCGTGGCCGGTCATGACACCACCACCATCCTGATCGCCAACGCCTTCCGTGTGTTCGCTGAGAATCCGGAACTTCTGGAGCGCATCCGGGAAACACCGGAGGACGCCGAACTGTTCATGGAGGAACTAGCGCGGTACCGCGGAACGGTGCAGCGGGTTAGCCGCATCACTACCGAGGACGTTGAGGTCTCCGGAGTCACCCTCCCCAAGGGCTCAGTGGTTCGCCTCATGCCCGCTGCCGCCAACTGGGATGACCGGAAGTATCCCAACGCGGCAGTATTCGACATCGACCGCAGGCCGGAAGGACACCTTGGTTTCGGCCATGGCGTGCACAGCTGCCTCGGAGCCCCGCTGGCCCGCCTGGAAACCACCGTGACCATCGGGCTTTTGGCGCAGAGGCTCGCCACTATGGTGCTGGATCCCAACAAGCCGATCGAGTATGTCCGCGGCAACAACCTCACCAACTCCGGTCCGGAGCACCTGTTCGTCACGATGGAGAAGTCCAATGCATGAGCCGCACGTCCCTGAAGAACCGATCATCATCCTGGGGGCCGGCCACGCAGGTGTCTCCGTCGCAGCGGGGCTTCGCAGCCAAGGTTGGGAAGGCGGAGTCCTGCTGGT
Source organism: Arthrobacter sp. AK01 (assembly GCF_021109375.1). Lineage (NCBI taxonomy): Bacteria > Bacillati > Actinomycetota > Actinomycetes > Micrococcales > Micrococcaceae > Arthrobacter > Arthrobacter sp. AK01. The sequence continues at coordinate 15,128 of NZ_JAJOHP010000057.1, read as the reverse complement.
CGACGCCGATGACCGGCTTCCCTACGAGCGGCCCCCGTTGTCCAAGGAATTGCTGAAGGCCGGCGCCACGGACCAGGTCACACCCTTGCGCCGTGCTGGATACTACGGGGAACGGGGCATCGAGACGTTGCTGGGGCTGGAAGTCCGGGAGGTCGACGTCGAAAATTGCTCAGTCACGCTGTCCAACGGGACGAGCCGGGCCTATCACCGGCTGGTGATCGCCACAGGTTCCACGGCGCGGGCGTTGCGGATCCCGGGCGGTGACCTTCCGGGCGTGCAAACGCTGAAAACGTTCGACGACGCCACCCGCCTCCGTGCCCGGCTCGCCCCTGGTGCCAAAGTAGTTGTCATCGGGGCAGGCTACATCGGCCTTGAAGTGGCCGGCGCCGCGGCTGCGCTCGGATGTGACGTTACTGTCCTTGAATTCCAGGACCGTGTCATGAGCCGCGTGACGTCCGAGCCTGTTTCACGGTTCTTCGAGCAGCACCACGAGAAACACGGGGTGCGCTTCGTTTTCGGTGCCGCTGTAACAGCAGTCGAGGGCGGCGACCGGGTCGAGCGGGTAGTGACGGCCGACGGCGAAAGCTACCCAGCCGACGTCGTGATTGCCGGAATAGGCGTGGTGCCCAACCAACAGTTGGCCGAAGCTGCCGGGCTGGAGTGCAACGACGGCATCCTGGTGGACGAGCACGGGCGGACGTCGCGTCCGTCGGTCTATGCCGCAGGCGACGTCACCCGCTTTACGAGTCCTTTCGACGGATCGAGCCTCCGCCTGGAATGCATCCAGAACGCGCAGGCCCAGGCCGACAGCATCGTCCACCACATCGTGGAGAAACCGAGGAAGGACGCAGACATTCCGTGGTTTTGGACCGTCCAGCACGGCGTTCGCCTCCAGACCGCCGGCGTACGGCACCCGGACGATGACGTGATTGTGCGGGGGAACGTGGAGGACAGGAAATTCTCTGTGGTCTACCTCCGCGGCGGCAGGTTGTCCGCGGTGGACACAGTTGATTCCCTCAAGGACTTCATGGCTGCCAAGAAGCTGATCGCCGCCGGGGCAGCCGTCGACCCGGTTCTCGCATCCGTCCCGGGCACCCCATTGGCAGAAGCCGCAATCTGATTTTTCGATCCAGGAAAGGGATCCTGCAATGAGCACCAAGAACATCAACGTCATTGACCGTGAAGGCCAGGAACACGCCGTCGAGTGGTCAGCCGATCAGTCCCTCATGGAAGTCCTGCGGGATAACGATTTCCCCATCCTCGCGTCCTGCGGCGGCACCGCGTCCTGCGCCACGTGCCACGTGTTTCTTGAGAAGGAAGCATTCCCTTCCGCCGGGGAGCGCAGCGAGGACGAGTTGGAATTACTCGTCGAAACGGACACGTACGTCGAGGATCGGTCCCGGTTGTCCTGCCAGTTGGGTTTCGAGAGCTCCTGCGAAGGGGCCACTGTCACCATCGCACCGGAGTAGGTCCGGCGCGCCCAAGTAGGTAGCAGGTCATGCCGTTTTGAGGGTTCTAAACGGCGCTTGCTGCTACCTACTTGGGACTAGTTGGTTACTTGGCCCGGACCCGGTCCAGGAACTGTCCGGTCCTGGATTCCAGTCCGGCGATTTGCCGAACCACGACGGCGGCCGGGTCCGGGTTGATCTCGTTGACGGGCGGTTCCTTGCGCACGTTGGTGCTGCAGCCGAACTCGGCGCAGATCAGTGTTCCCACGGTGTTGCCGTCCTTGCCGGATTGCCCGGCTTTCTTGGCGACCCACAGGTAAACGTCGTCCTTGGAGAAAACGTCGCGGCACAGTTCGCAGAGGACTACGCGCCTCTTCCCGGACCCGCCTTCAGGAGCCCGGAGCAGGAGTCCGGTGAGCTTGCCCCGGTGCGGAACCACGAGGTAGCCGCGCTGGGGCATTTTCTCGTCGCGCCAACCAAGGAATTCGAGGTTGTCCCAGTCGAGGGTTTCGAAGTTGCGCGGAAGGTTGAGCTTGGCGGCCTCGGAGCGGCTGGCGTTGATGAAGGACGAACGGATCTGTTGGGCAGTGATTTTCTGCATGGCAAAGCTTCTTTCGGGAATGGTCGACGTCCGCGCGGCCACAGTGGGAGCGCGCGGAATGGCAGAAGCCGTCGGTCATCTTGCGAGCTGCAGGGCACAGCGACAAGACCCCTTAAACCAGGGTGCCTGGTGAGCTCAGGAAGATGCCGACGTAAGGGGGAGTGCCAAGCAGGCCAAAGTGGCCACCTCGCCAACCGTGGCAGCGGCAACTGAAACAGCGCGCATGCTCAACCCCTCGTCGTATTCCTTGGAAGCGGTAGTCCGCTGCCGCTATCCTCCCAAAATTGCGGTGATGCTGTCCACCGGGAGGTGATCGAGGGTGTGATCTGCCTCTCACTGGGCGCAAAAGGGGCCACGATGGGAGGATTACGTGACGCAAACGTTTCTTAATTATCGGCAGGCTAGGCTAGCCTTACTTAGGTTCGCATCACTTACTTAAGGAGTCCCGTGGCTTCCCTTCTCCCACGCCGCGCCCTGCTGAAAACAGCAGGAACCGCGACGGCCGCCCTTGCCGCCGTCGCTCTTACCCTCACCGGCTGCTCCACTGGTCCGGCAACTTCCGCTCCGGCATCTGAGCAGGCCGCATCCTCAGCTTTCCCCGTGACCATCAAGAACGTCTTTGGTGAGACCACCATCAAGGAACAGCCCAAGCGCGTAGTCACCGTCTCGTGGGTCAATGACGACGTCGCGATCGCACTGGGCGTTGTTCCCGTGGGTGTTCCGAAGAACGAGTGGGGCAATAACGACAAGGGCTCTACCCCTTGGAAGGACGCAGCACTGGAGAAGCTTGGCGCCGGCTTTGGCACCGACAAGGCTCCGGTCCAGTTCTCCGAGGCGGACGGCATCAACTTCACCGAGATCGCCAAGCTCAGCCCGGACGTTATCCTGGCCGCGTACTCCGGCCTGGAAGAGGCTGACTACAAGAAGCTCAGCGAAATCGCCCCCGTTGTGGCGCAGCCGGAGCTCGCCTACGGTACGCCGTGGCAGGAAAGCACCACCCTCATCGGCAAGGCACTGGGCAAGGAAGCCGAAGCCAAGAAGCTGATCGAGGACACCGAAACCACTGTCAAGGACAAGGTTTCCAAGTTCCCGCAGCTAAAGGACAAGACCTTCATTTACGGCAACCTTGAACCTGCCAAGGGCGACGGCGTCAATGTCTACACCGCGATCGACAACCGCCCCCGCTTCCTCTCCGAAATCGGCATGAAGCTGGCTCCCGTGGTGGAGCAGAACACCAAGAGCGCTACGGAATTCTTCATCCCGTGGTCTGCTGAAAAGGCCAATGAGCTCGAATCCGACGTTTTCGTCACTTGGGTTCCGGATGCCACCACTGCTGACGCCATCAAGGCCGACCCGCTGCTTGGCCAGATCCCGGCCATCAAGAAGGGCGCCCTGGTTGCTGATTCCGACCAGACACTGACTCTCTCCATCTCTGCTTCCTCGCCGCTGAGCCTGCCGTGGGCACTGGACACGTTCCTGCCGCAGCTGGGTAAGGCCGCTGACGCAGCGGGCAAGTAACTGCAATGAAACTGAGTACGACGACGGCGGTCCAGGGGCGGGGCAACGGCACTTCGGTGCCGGCTGGCCCGGGAGGCATCACCCCTGGCGCCGTGGGAACCGGAGGGGGAACCGGTTCCCGGGGCACCGCAGGCAAGCGCACTGCTTGGCTGTTGGTGGCCGTCGTCGTACTCGCCGCAGTGAGCGCCGCCTCCTTGGCGATCGGCGCGCGCGGACTTCCCCTCAACACCGTGTGGGAAGCACTCACCAACTTCAATCCGGCCGACGGTAACCATGCTGTGGTCATCGCCCGGATTCCCCGAACTGTCCTGGGCCTGCTGGCCGGTGCTGCCCTTGGCCTGGCCGGCGCAGCCATGCAGGGTGTGGCCCGCAACCCGCTGGCCGATCCCGGCATCCTGGGACTTAATGCCGGTGCCGCCCTCGCAGTGGTAGTGGGCATCTACGTTTTCGGCATCACGTCCCTGTCCGGGTACATCTGGTTCGCCTTCATCGGCGCCGCAGCGGCCGCCGTCGTCGTTTACGCCATTGCGTCCCGTGGACGGGACGGTGCGACGCCGGTCAAGCTCGCCCTCGCGGGTGCGGCCCTGAGCGCCGGACTGTTCTCCCTGATGAACGTCATCCTGGTTTCGAGCCAGGACACTTTCGACCGTTTCCGCTTTTGGCAGGTGGGCACCATTGGTGGACGTGATTGGTCCGTCCTCCTTCCTGCGCTGCCGTTCCTTGCCATCGGGGCCGTGATTGTCCTGGCCGGCGGCCGCATTCTGAACAGCCTGGCACTCGGCGACGACATTGCCCGTGGCCTCGGCCAGAACGTCGCACTCTCCCGTGCCATCACCGGGCTGGGCATCGTGTTGCTTTGCGGATCTGCCACGGCTGTGGCCGGACCGATTGCCTTCCTGGGGCTTGTCATCCCCCACGCAGTCCGCTCGCTGACCGGGCCGGACTACCGCTGGATCCTGCCGTTCTCCGCGGTTGCGGCCCCCATCCTCCTGATCAGCGCCGACATCGTTGGCCGTGTCATCCTGCTCCCGGGCGAAGTGCCCGCCGGCATCATGACCGCGCTCATCGGGGCCCCGGTCTTCATTTGGCTCATCCGTCGTGGAAAGGGGGCCGGACTATGACCGCCCTCAAAGCCGCTCCCGAGATGGCACATAGCACCAATAATCCCGGCAAACATGGCCATCAATTGTCACTTCGGCGCGTGCTGGGCCCCACCTTCTTCCTCGGGCTCGCTGTAGTCGTCATGTTCGCGGTGTACGTGCTCCTGGGCAGCTACACCGTCACCATCCCGGACTTCTTCACGATCGTCATCAACCACCTGACCGGCGGCGAGAAGATCCCGGGGGCCAGCTTCATCGTCATGGAGCACAAGCTGCCCCGTGCAGTGGTTGGCACGATGATCGGCGTCGCCTTCGGTTTGGCAGGGGCGCTCTTCCAAACCATGTTGCGCAACCCCCTCGCAAGCCCGGACATCATCGGCATCAGCTACGGCGCCAGCGCTGCTGCCGTGACGGCCATCGTGATTTTCGGAGCTTCCGGAGCAGTGGTTTCCGGAGCCGCACTTGGCGGTGCGCTCGGCGTCGCAGCCATCATCTACGCGATCTCCCGCGGTACCGGTTCGGGCGCGGGCGGAGGCAGCCGCGGCAATGCCGCCGGCAACCGTCTCATCCTGGCGGGCGTGGGCATCGCCGCAGCCCTCCATGCGGTGGTCAACTTCCTCATGACCCGCGCCGATATCCGCACCGCCGCCGACGCCCTCATCTGGCTCAACGGATCCTTGAACTCCTCCACCTGGGACCGGGCAGGCGTCCTTGCGGCCTCCCTGCTGGTCCTGATTCCTGCCGTCATTGCCTTGGCCGGCCCGCTGCGCATCCTCGAACTCGGGGACGACGCCGCCGCAGGCCTCGGCATTAAGGTCAACGCCGCCCGGCTGGGACTGGTTCTGACCGCCGTCGGACTCGCCGCCGTCGCAACTGCTGCTGCCGGTCCGGTGGCGTTCGTCGCTTTCCTCGCCGGACCCATCGCGCGTCGTATCGTCCGCAAACCCAGCCTCCCGGCGTCGGCCCTTACCGGTGCGCTGATCGTGCTCCTCGCTGACTTCTTCGCCTCCAACATCGCCCCCGTCATCCTCGACGGAACCGTCCTCCCGGTCGGCGTCATCACCGGCGCCCTCGGTGCACCCTTCCTGCTGTGGCTGCTGGTCACGTCGAACCGAAAGGAGGCCTGACATGGCCATCCTTAATGCCCAGGACCTGACGCTCCAATACGAGCAGCGCAAGGTGGTGGAGGGGCTCTCCACCGAAATCCCCGAGGGCAAAGTGACCATGATCGTGGGCGCCAACGCCTGCGGAAAATCCACGCTCCTGCGAGGCCTCTCCCGCCTGCTCAAGCCGGCTGGCGGCTCGGTGACACTCGACGGCAAGGACATCCACACCCGTCCCGCCCGCGAACTAGCACGGACGCTCGGCCTGCTCCCGCAGCACCCGACTGCTCCCGACGGCATCACCGTCCGGGATCTTGTGGGGCGCGGCCGCTACCCGCACCAAGGCTTCTTCCGCAGCTGGAGCGCAGCCGACGACGCCGCGGTGCAGCGCGCGCTCGACGCCACCGCCACGTTGGAACTCGCTGAGCGGAGCATCGACGAACTGTCCGGCGGCCAGCGCCAGCGCGTGTGGATTGCCATGGCCCTGGCCCAGGAAACCGAGGTCCTGCTGCTGGACGAGCCGACCACCTACCTCGACCTCGCACACCAAGTGGAAGTCCTGGACCTGGTCACCGACCTCAACCGCAGCCGCGGCACCACGGTGGCGATCGTGCTCCACGACCTCAACCTGGCAGCCCGGTATGCAGACCACGTCATCGCCATGAAGGGCGGGTGCATCGTGGCCGAAGGTCCCGCTCCCGTCGTAGTGACCGAAGAGCTGGTCTTCAACGTCTTCGGCCTGGAATCCCGTGTGGTTCCGGACCCCATCTCAGGTACACCGCTGATCGTCCCCATCGGACGCCACCACGCACGCCCCGCTTCAACCAACGAACTGGAGATCGCCTCATGAGTGCACAACCGACCCAGGCCAAAGCAAGTGCCGCAGTGGAACCCATGACCCTTGCCTTCGACGTCACGGTCACTGCGGTGCAGGAGCTCAGCCCCAACTTCCGCCGGATCACGTTCGGCGGCTACTCGCTGCGCGACTTCGGCGTAGCAGGCGACACCCTGGACCTGCGCGTGAAGCTGATGATTCCGTCCTTCGACGCCGCCGGACAGCAGATCCCGCTGCCTGCCTTCAGGATGGAAGAGGCCGGTTGGTACCAGGAATGGCTGGCCATGGACCCGTCCGTCCGTGGTGACATGCGTACGTACACCGTCCGGTCCGAGCGTCTTGACGCTGTGTACCCGGAAATCGACATCGACTTCGTCATGCACTTCGACGACGCCGGCCATGGTGGACCCGCAGCCAACTGGGCACTTGGAGCGAAACCAGGCGACGCGCTCACCATCATCGGCCCCAACAACCGCGCAGCCCAGTGCACCACGGCCGGCGCATACGGCGGTATTGAATGGCGTCCGGGCCTGGCCCAGCGCATCCTGCTGGCCGGCGACGAAACCGCCGTCCCCGCGATCAGCGCCATCCTCGAAAGCTTGCCCGCCGACATGACCGGCCATGCCTTCCTCGAAGTCCCCGAAGCCGCCGACTTCCAGGACATCAACACCGCAGCTGACATCGAAATCACGTGGCTCGCACGAGGTGCCGCCATCGGACGCTCGCGCCCCCACGGTGAACTCCTCAAGGAAGCCGTGGCCAAGGCCGTTCCCGTGCCGGGCTGGGTTGGCATCAAGGGCGATGGGACCGCAGCCGGACCCGAGCCCGAAGACGTCAACGTGGACCAGGACATCCTCTGGGAAACCCCGCAGCGCATGGACACCGCCGCCATCGAAGCAAGCAAGAACCCCACCCTTCCCGCCGGTGCCCTGCCGTTCTACGCCTGGATCGCCGGCGAAGCGTTCGTGATCAAGGAAATGCGGCGCTACCTGGTCCGGGACGTTGGTATTGACCGTAAGCAAGTTGCTTTCATGGGCTACTGGCGACGAGGCAAGGCAGAGGGCTAAGTCCAGCTCTACCGTTGGGTGGCCGATTGTCGGCCATCCTCGGCGTGCTGCTCCTTCGTCGCTTTGACGCACGCTGCCGGATGCCCGCCAACCGGCCGTGCCGCACCTTTCGTTGCCTCTCCTTCTCCGTCAGGTTTGGGGTGGTTTCTGTGTTCACTTTGGGTTGGTCCGGGCTTAACCGGGGGCGGGTAGCTTCGGTGGGGTGCGGGACGACTTCGGGGATGGGAACAACGTTCGACGGCGGTTTGTCGCCATCGGGGATTCGTTCACCGAGGGCGTGGGGGACCCCAGTAAGGTGCTGCCCAACGGGGTCCGCGGATGGGCCGACCGGGTTGCCGAGAAGTTGGCCAAGGCACAGTCGGGCTGGGAGTACGCCAATCTGGCAGTACGCAGCAAAAGGCTCCGGCACATCATCGACGAACAGCTTGGGCCTGCGTTGGCCATGGAACCAACGCTGATCACGCTCTACGCGGGCGGCAACGACATCCTGGACTTTGGTACTGACATGGATGCGCTCCTCAACGATTACGAGCTGCTCGTCGCACGCCTGAGCGAAACCGGCGCCACCCTGGTCCTGTTCACCGGGTTCGACGTTAAGGTTTCAGCCGTGCTGGAACCCTTCAAGAAGCGCAACACCTTGTACAACCAAAGGGTCCGCGACATCGCAGCCAAATACGGCGCCGTCTTGGTGGACTATTGGTGTTTCGATGCCTACAAAGACTCGCGGATGTGGGCCCCGGACCGGCTGCATATGTCCAAGGCAGGCCACAAGTACTTGGCCGCCCAAGTGTTGGATCACCTCGACGTCCCGCACAAGATCTCGCCCAAGGAATGGGACCCGCCCTCCCGAATGTCCATGCGCGAATGGGAACGCCGGCAGCGCCGCTGGGTGAACGACTGGGTGGTTCCTCTGTTTGGGCGCAAGCTGCGCGGGGTCACACTCGGCGATACGCTCACCCCCCGCTGGCCGGAGCCCGTGAAGGTGCCCCGCAAGGGTGGTTTGAAGAAACTCATGGAAGAGGCGACGCAATGATGAAGCCGGTCCGGTTCGTTGCCCTCGGCGATTCCTTCACCGAAGGTGTGGGCGACAACGATCTCAGGCTCCCCAACAACTGCCGGGGCTGGGCTGATCGTGTTGCAGAAGAAATGGCGCGGAATGATGCCGCAACGCGCTACGCCAACCTCGCCGTCCGCGGCCGGCGCCTTCAACGGATCATGGACGAACAAATCGAGCAGGCCTTGGCCATGGACCCCACCTTGGTCAGCTTCTACGCAGGCGGCAACGATCTCCTCATGGCACGGCTGGACATGGCCAAGCTCATGAGGGACTACGAGGATGCGGTCAGGCGCCTCAAAGCGAGCGGTGCCACGATCCTGCTGTTCACGGGCTACAACGTTCCCTTGTCGCCCCTGCTTGAGCCGCTCAAAGTTCGCACGGCAATCTACAACCGCACCATCCGGCGGATTGCGGCGAAGTACCAAACGCTCTTGGTGGACTATTGGTGCTTCGAGAAGTTCCAGGACCCGCGGATGTGGGCTCCGGATCGCCTGCACATGTCCACTCCGGGGCATGGCTATATGGCCAAGAAGGTCATGGAGGTGCTGAGGGAGCCGCATTCACTCCAGTCGCCCACGCTTGCAGCTCCCCGTCCACGGACCCGCACCGAAAACATCGCCGACGACGTCGCCTGGCTCAGGCGCGACGTCGGACCTTGGCTTTCGCGCCGGCTCCGCGGCGTTTCGAGCGGAGACCACCTGGGGGCGCGCTGGCCCGGGCTCATGCCGGTGGTGCTGCCTGAGAGGCTGGGAACTGCTAAAGCGCAGAAGCCTCAGCTGTCCAGCAGGTTTTCGTAGCCCTCGGCGACACTCGTGGCCGTGAACTCGATGATCTCGAACTCGGCCACTCCGTTGCTGTAGAACGGGTCCTCGGCCAGCGAGGCATCCAGCGCGGCCCTGTCCACTTTGGAGAGCAGCACGCCTCCGGTGGCTGGAACGCGACGTCCCGACGCAAGGAAGATCCCGGCGTCGAACGCGTCCTTAAGCCAAGCCATGTGGCCCGGGCGGTGGAAGTCGACAATTTCGTCGGGAACCTTGTAGGTCAATGAGACGACAAACATGCCGCCAGCCTATCGCCTGTGCCGTGGCCGGCACCCAAATGAAGCAGCGGATTCTCATAAGATGGATGCATGACTCAACCCCGCTGGCTGAACGCCGACGAACGACGTGCTTGGCTGGCCCTGCTGAGCATCAACACCCTGCTTCCCTCGGCTCTGGATACCCAGCTTCAGTCGGCCGGAAAATTGTCCCTGTTCGACTACAACGTACTGGCGATGCTCTCCGAAACCGAGGGCCGTTACCTTCCCATGAGTGAGCTTGCTGCGCGCACGAGTGCCTCCTTGTCGCGCCTTTCGCACGTGGTCACCAAGCTGCAGAAACGTGGCTGGGTTGAACGGCAGGCACACCCCGGTGATGCCCGTGTCACGGTGGCCCACCTGACCGACGCCGGTATGTCCACCATCGTTTCCCTCGCTCCGGGACACGTGGAATCCGTGCGAACCCTGATGCTGGATTCGTTGAGCCCGGAAGACGTGTCCGACCTCGCACGCATCGGAGAGAAGATCGTTGCCCGCCTGGACAACAACCACTGGATCCTTCGCGACTCGTAGCGCTCCCGCCGCGGGCTTTGTGGCCCTGAGCGTTCAAGTGGCAGACTGGCGGCATGGATTTTTCTGCCCGTTACGTTGCCCTGGGGGACTCGTTCACTGAGGGCGTCGGCGACGACGATCCCCACCGTCCCAATGGCGTTCGAGGCTGGGCTGATGTGGTGGCCGGGCAACTGGCTCGCAGCAATGCCGACTTCGGCTACGCCAACCTCGCAATCCGTGGCCGGAAGCTACGCCAGATCATGGCCGAACAGGTGGATGCCGCCGTCGCGATGAAGCCAACCTTGGTGACGCTGTATGCAGGGGCGAACGACATCCTGCGGCCCAAGATCGATATTGACTCCCTTCTTGGGGATTACGACGCCGGCATCGCCAAGTTGAGCGCGACGGGCGCCACCGTGGTCCTCTTCACAGGCTTTGATGCCAAGAGCTCCAAGGTCTTCAGCGCCATGCGCGGCCGGACTGCGATCTACAACGAACTGGTGCGGGAAATTGCCGAGAACCATGGCGCTTTGCTGGTGGATTACTGGCGGTTCGACGAGTACGACGATTGGCGCCTCTGGGGTGAGGACCGGATGCACATGTCCACCGCCGGCCACGTCAACATGGCAAAGCGCGTGCTCGACGTCCTCGAGCATGAGCACGTGATCGAGATTCCCGAACTCGCGCCCGTCCGTTTGATGAACCGCGTGGAGGTCCTGAAGTCCAACGCCCGCTGGTTCCGGGAATCAGCGGCGCCGTGGGTTGCCCGCCGTGTACGCGGCGTGTCCTCCGGCGACGGCTTGAGTCCTAAATACCCCGAACTGATCAGGCCGCTCTAGGCGGCGGACCGGAATTCCGGTGTGGCCAGCAGTTCACCGTCGGGCCGCACAGCGAGCACCTCAACGCCCCATCCGGCAACGGCCTGATCCAACGTCCGGGTTCCGCCGGCGACAATGGCCGTTGCCAGGACGTCAGCCGTGACGATGTCCGCTGCCGCGACGGAGACTTGGACAAACTCCGGCCTGGCCCCTCCTACGGCCCAAATATGGTCGCCGCGTTCGGCAGACCCGGACGTTGCCAGTGCCTTCATGGATTGCAGCGGGAACGCGCCCAGCAACGCCTGGCGATCCAGGGGGTCCAGGATGCCGGCGAGCCAGGGGTCATTCGTGGCGGGCCCGGGTGACCCGCTTACCAGCACGTCACCGCCCGCATTCACGCACCAGTCCTGAAGCCCGAGTGCCCGCAGGGACAGCGCCGCTTCCCGCACGGCATGGGCTTTAACGATCCCGGACAGGTCCAGTCGGCCGTCCGGGCGCTCCGCAGTGAAGGCACCTTCTGTCGCGAGCCGCCACTCGGATGCCTCAGCGTAAAGGTCCCGCATGGTCTCCGAGGCATAGGCCAACGTCAGCTCGCCGCGGGCCAGTCGACTCGCTTCGGAGCCGAGACGGTACAGGCTGAACGCGTGGTCCAGTTTCACGAAGACGCCCTCAACAACCTCGACGGCGGACTCGAGCTCGTCCACGGCGGTATCGGCGTAGGTGTTGCTCGCCACTGTCAGGCTCACCACCGTGCCCATGCTGCGGAAGGTGCGGGCACGGAGCTGTTGTCCGTTAGAAGTTGGCTGCATCGAGGGCTGCCTGAAGCGAGGTGAGGTAGGCGTCGCTGGTGACGGTCGCGCCGCCGATGGTCTGGACGTTGGCGGACTGGGCTTGGAGTACTTCGGACCGCAAAACCGGTGCCGCGCGGCTGCTGATCTGAGCCGACTTCCGTTCAGCATCGGTGAGCTGCAACGCCGTGACTTCCGTGATTTTGCCGCCCTGGATCGTCACTTGCACTTGGACTGTACCGAAGCGGGTCTGGACGGACGCGCCGTCGTACGTTGCCGCCGTCGTGCTTCCCGTGCTGCTGCCGGAACTGCTTCCGGACCCTGCGGAAGAAGACCCGGTAGTGGTGCCTCCGCCGGAACTTGTACCGCCGGAGGCGGTGCCGCCGCTCGTTGCGCTGCTGCCCAGGCTGGTGGTGGTCGCCGTGCCGGTCTCGGCGATATGCGCGCCTGACTGCCAGCCGGCCAGAAGGATACCGGCCGACGCGACGGCGGTTGCCAGTGCTGGTCGAATTCTCACCAGTCAAACCTTTCGTTGTGGAGTTGTTCCGCCGGGACGCCGGCCGCCTGTACGTCCCGGATCACGGAGGAGGCCCAGAGGGCAGGGCCGCAAACGTAGACGTCGGCATTGGCAATTGCGGGTGCGTAGGAGCTGAGCGTGAAGCCGTCGTTGACCGCGTTGCGGGGTAGCCAGGAATGGTCTCCGGAGGACCTTGGCCCGGTCAGGTGGTAGAGCGTGACACCGCGCGCCTGGCAGAGGGCCATGATTTCCTGGCCAAGGAAGAGTTCGGATTCGTCATGGCCGCGGAGCAGGACGATCGCGTGACCAGGGTCAAACGGCGTGGTTTCCAACAGCGACCGCAAGGGCGTGATCCCGATGCCGGCACCAATCATGACCACGTCTTCGCGGGATCGGGCGGCTGTGCTGAACAAGCCGTAGGGACCTTCGATCGCCACCTTGGTGCCTGGCCTGATGTGGGCCAGGCTGGCAGAACCCTCCCCCAGGTTGCGGACAGTGATGCGCAGCTTGCCGGGTCGGTTCCGGCCTCCGGGAACTGGTTCCGCGGAAAGGCTGAACGGGTGCGGCCGCCACCATTGGCCAGGTGCCAGGAATCGCCACAAGAAGAACCTCCCGCCAGAGCCGGCCAACCGTTCAAGGTTCCGTCCCGTCATTTCGATACTGAAGACACCCGGTGCCACACGGACCACCCGGCTGACGGTGAGTTGATGCCTGAAGCTTGCCGCGAGGGGCTGGTATATGCGGAACCAGGCCAGCGCCACGCCCGTGCCGATGCACAGGGCCAGCCAATACCAGCGCTGCCACGTTCCTTCGGCGAATAGCCCGCCTACGCTGAACTGGTGCGGGATAGCCGTCCCAACGGCCGCGTACGTCAGCAAATGCACCACATACCAGAACTCGTAAGGGAACTTGCGGCGGACTGCAACCAGGGACGTCACCACCACGGCAATAAACAGTGCCATGGACACAAATGCCAACCACATGTCAGGCACGTTGACCCAGAGTGAGATGGACTCGCTCAACGGGTCCAGTCCCTCCGCGGCGCCGTATCCAATAGCTAAGAACAGCCCGTGCGCCAGGAGCAGATACAGTGCCGGCTTCCCGAGGGATTTGTGGATCTCCAAGGCACGATCGTGTCCGATCGCGTTGTCGACCACCGGAATTCTTGCCGCCAGCAGCAGCATCAGCAGAACCAGATCCATGCCGATCAGTCCGGCGACGATGCCAAGGGCAGTCATGGTCCCCGCGAAGCTTGAGAAGCCGCTGGCACCGCCGTCGGCCAGCCACAGTGCCACCGCCGCCACACCCGACAACCACCCCACGGCCCCGAGCAAATCTGCCCGGGCAAGTCGCCGTCGTGCCTGGGGACGGAAGCGTTCGACGGCGGGTGGCCGCTTTCGCGAGGCCGTTGCCGGGGCGGTTTCCACCGGCGAATCCGGGGTCAATAACGAGGTCATGACCTAAGACTCACCGAGCATCCTTTCGTTCTGCTGTGAAAGAGCTTTAAGGGGCGTATGATGCCGGATTGGTCTTAATTTGGCCTGGCCCGTAGAATAGTTAGGCGCTAGGTAGTGCGGTTCGTGTGCAATTGCTCCGGTTGGTGGTGACTGTCGGTTTTCCGACATCCCGTTGGCCGGTAGTTAGGGGCTCAAGTTGCGTGCATTCCTGTATTCGCCCGGTATCCCAGGACTTGTTCCAGTGTTGATCACTGCCCGGTCCTGAGGCCAACCTTCTTCGCCGCACTTGCTGCGGAAACTACCGAAATGGTCTGGACCCGGATGCGGACGCTGCCTGTCGCACGGTAACGCAGGAACATCTGCACGCCGTTACATTCAATCTTTGGAGGAGAGTCATGGCAGCACACTGCCAAGTGACCGGAGCCGAGCCGGGCTTTGGACACAGCATTTCGCACTCGCACCGTCGCAACAAGCGTCGGTTCGACCCGAACATTCAGAAGAAGCGCTACTGGGTTCCGTCCCTGCGCCGTAATGTCACGCTGACCCTGTCAGCCCGTGGCATCAAGACCATCGACGTACGCGGCATCGACTCAGTCGTCGCCGACATCCTGGCACGAGGAGTAAAGCTCTAATGGCAAAGGACAAGGACGTACGTCCGATCATCAAGCTGAAGTCCACCGCGGGCACGGGTTACACCTACGTAACCCGCAAGAACCGTCGTAACGACCCGGACCGCCTGGTCCTGAAGAAGTACGACCCCAAGATCCGCCAGCACGTCGAATTCCGAGAGGAGCGCTAAACACATGGCAAAGAAGTCCAAGATTGCTCGCAACGAGCAGCGCAAGGTCATTGTTGAGCGTTACGCTGCCAAGCGTCTCGAACTGAAGAAGACCCTGGTTGACCCCAACGCGACTGACGAAGCACGCGAAGCTGCACGCCTCGGCCTGCAGAAGCTGCCCCGCAACGCCTCCCCGATCCGTCTGCGTAACCGCGACCAGATCGACGGCCGTCCCCGCGGCACGCTCCAGAAGTTCGGTATCTCCCGTGTTCGCTTCCGCGACATGGCTCACCGCGGTGAGCTCCCGGGCATCACCAAGTCTTCCTGGTAATCACGAAGCTCTGAAAGGGGGGGGGGCCGCGGAGGGTGGGGGGGGGGGGGGGGGGTGATTAGTGGGGTGATGCGGGGGGGGGGGGGGGGGGGGGGGGGGGGGGGGGGGGGGGGGGGGGGGGG
>NZ_JAJOHP010000056.1:0-32151 GCF_021109375.1 Arthrobacter sp. AK01 | reverse complement strand
CAACCGCCGACCCAGACCAACCCTGAACCTCGAAACACCAGCCAACCGACTAAACCAGCTGCTACAAGCGGCCTAACCCCCAGCGTTGCTCCCACCAGTTGACTTTGCCGCCGAAACATTGGCATTAAATGCCATCTCGGCGGGCTAGTGCTGGGTTTCGATCGCCGCCGGGCGCACTTGGCTCGCGCGGATCCTGTCGAGGTCGAACTTTGTGCCGCGGTCAAAGGTGAAGATGCCGTTCTTCTCTTGGAAAACGTCCGTCAGTTGGGTGTAGCAGTAGCCGAACATGTCCGGGTTTTCCAGCAGGACGGAGCAGAGCCCGTCGAAGCGGGTGTAGAACTCTTCTTCCGAGCTGACGGGCTGGCCATACCCCCACGAGGAGGCGACGTCGGTCCCTTCCACGGCCTGACGGGCTTCGGCTTCGTTCCACCAGATGCCGCCGAACTCCGAAACGAAGTAGGGCTGGCCGGCGTAGGGCACCGAGTATTCCTCGCCGTCCGCCTTGCGGTTGATGTACGGCTTCCCGTCCGCCAGGCCTTGCTGTTCGATGGCGAAGCGGTCCGGGTCCTGCTCGTAGGAGTGGGAATCGTAGATGTCCGTCTCCCGGATCCGGTGCGCGTAACCGGAAGCATCGATCACTGGCCGGGTGGGATCGGCAAGTTTGGTGGCGAGGAACATGGCCTCGGTGACGTCGTCCAGCACCGTCAGGCGGTCGTGCAGGATCTGGTGTGTCTCGTTGAGGGGGCACCAGCCGATGATGGAGGGGTGGTTGAAGTCGCGTTTGAGCACTTCGAGCCACTGGGCTACGAAGCTGGCGGTCGGCTTCTGGTTGTGGCCGATGGTGCCGCCGCCGGAGACGCCCCAGTCGCCGAACTCGCCCCACACGAGATACCCGAGACGGTCCGCGTGAAAAAGGAAACGCTCCTCGAACACCTTCTGGTGCAGGCGGGCGCCGTTGAATCCCGCAGCCATGGACAGTTCGATGTCCTTGATCAGTGCTGATTCGTCCGGGGAGGTCATGAGCGATTCCGGCCAGTAGCCCTGGTCCAGGACCAGCCGCTGGAAAACCGGCTTCCCGTTGATGCGGACCACTTTTCCGTCCAAGGCGATGGACCGGACTGCCGCATAGCTGCTGGCCTGATCAACTATTCCGCCGGACCCGTCCCGCACGCTGACATCAAGGTCGTAGAGGAACGGATCCTCAATGGACCAGGGGCGCAGGGCCTCGGCAGGGATCTTCAGCCGAAGTGAGGGGGTGAGGTCCAGATCCGCCCGCGCAGAGGCCTCAATGCGAATCCCCGAGCCGTCAGTGAGCACCGCGGAAACCGTGTGCCCCGTCCGGTTCTGGCTGATGGGCACCTCCACAGAGATGCTTGAGTCCGCCAGGTTGGGAGTCATGCGGAGTCGTTTGATGTAGACCTCGGGCACGGCTTCCATCCACACCGTCTGCCAAATTCCCGTGGTCCGGGTGTACTGGCAGTGGGTGTTGTTGTACCAGGTGGCCTGCTTGCCGCGGGCTTGCATCTCGTGCCGGGAATCCCGGGCGCGGACCACGATCACCGCGTCGGCACCGGCCTCCACCACACCGCCCAAGTCCGCGGTAAAGGGCGTGAACCCGCCCCGGTGCCGGGCAACTTCAACCCCGTTCACCCACACCGTGGCGTCGTGATCCACGGCGCCGAAGTGCAGCAGCACATTCTGACCGGCCCATTCCTGTGGGATGGATACCGTTCGCCGATACCAAACGGCCTCCATGAAGTCGACGTGCTCGATCCCCGAAAGCGCTGATTCCGGCGCGAACGGAACCAAGATCTCCCCGGCGAGTTCGCGGGAGGTAAGGCCGCGCTCCACACCGGAATCACCGGCGTCGATCTCAAATCCCCAGGTTCCGTTGAGGTTTATCCACTTCTCGCGGATCAGTTGTGGGCGGGGGTGCTCGGGCTTGGGCATGGCGGAGGTCACATTTTGGCTCACCCTCAAAAACCTAACGTGAGATGGGGTTGAGTACCACCGGCCGCCGCGCGAGGATAAGGGACGTGACCCGATTCCGTTTAGCCATCCTGGACGATTACCAGCAGGTCTCCGGCGATTACGCGCCGTGGGATTCATTGCTCGACGACGGCGTGAAGGTGAGCGTTTTCAGCGCGCCTTTTGTATCGGAAGAGCAAGCGTTGGCCGCCTTGGAGCCGTTCGACATCATTGTGGCGATGCGCGAACGCACGCGTTTTCCACAGCACGTCCTTGAGTCGTTGCCCAACCTGAAGCTGTTGGTGACCACTGGCATGGCGAACGCCGCCATTGACCTTGAGGCCGCCTCTGAGCGCGGGATTGTGGTGTGCGGGACCAGTGGCTCGCCGGCTGCGGCGCCCGAGCTGACGTGGGCACTCCTGCTGGCTTTCGCAAGGAACCTGGTTGTGGAGGAGAACTCGCTTCGAGCAGGCGACTGGCAGGCCGGCGTCGGGTTTGAACTGGAAGGCAAGACACTGGGAATCGTTGGCCTGGGCAAGATCGGCAAGCGAATCGCGGGCTATGCCAAGGCTTTCGGTATGGATGTCCTGGCCTGGAGCCAAAATCTCACTGCCGACGACGCCAAGGCCGCCGGCGTCCGGAAGGTCAGCAAAGAGGAGTTGTTCCGTGAGTCTGACGTTGTGACCTTGCACCTCCGTTTGTCCGAGCGAACGGAGGGGATTGTCGGTGCAAGAGAGTTGCGTCTCCTGGGCCCGGAGGGCGTGCTGGTCAACACCGCTCGGGGACCTTTGGTGGATGAGGCCGCGTTGATTCAGGCTTTGGAAGAGGGATGGATCCGCGGCGCCGCGCTGGATGTGTTCGACGACGAACCCCTTCCGGCCAGCCACGCATTGCTGCATTCTTCGCGGACAGCGCTCTCGCCGCATGTCGGGTACGTGACGCATGAGAGTTACCGGCAGTTCTATGGTGGAGCGTTCGAGGACGTGAAGGCGTGGCTGGGCGGGGCTCCTGTTCGGGTGCTCAGCGCGTAAACTGACCGCTACATTACGCGTGGGCAAGCGCTTTCCGCGCGAAGCTGGCAAGATGGACCCATGCGTATCCTCATCGCCCCTGACAAGTTCAAGGGATCCCTGACCGCCGCCGAAGCCGCGTCAGCCATGGCCGAAGGTGCCCTCCGTGTCTACCCGGATGCCGTGACCACCCAGTTCCCGGTTGCCGACGGCGGCGAAGGAACTCTGGATGCCGCGATCGCCGCGGGCTACGAGGAGCGGAACAACGCAGTTGTCGGACCGATCCTCAAGCCTGTGGGAGCCTCATGGGCGATCCGCAAGGATTCCTTTGGTGGAGCCAGCGCCGTCATCGAGACCGCGATGGCTTCCGGCCTGGCACACATGGAGCCGACGCCTGAGAACTCACTGCGCGCCCACAGCTACGGCTGCGGCCAGCTGATCGCCGCCGCCCTCGATGCCGGGGCCACGGAGATCGTGCTCGGCTTGGGTGGCTCGGCAATGTCCGACGCCGGTAGTGGCGCCCTGCGTGCACTGGGGCTCAAGCCCCTTGATGCGGCCGGAAATGTGGTGCCGCTCGGTGGAGGTTCCCTCATCGACGTCGTCGCCTTGGATGTCTCCGAGCTGGATCCGCGGCTATCGTCCGTGAAGTTCCGCATCGCCGTCGACGTCCAGAACCCGCTGTACGGTCCGGAGGGTGCCGCGCATGTTTTCGGTCCGCAAAAGGGTGCCGATGAGGACGCCGTTGAGAAGCTCGACGCCGGTCTCCGCAACTGGGCTTCGCTCCTTCGGGAAGCCACGGGCCGGGACGTGAACGTTCCGGGGGCCGGGGCGGCAGGCGGGTTCCCGGCGTCGTTCCTGGCTTTCACTGACGCTGCGCTGGAAGGCGGCTTCGCGCTGGTGGCCGGACTCACGGGCCTCGCCTCACACTTGAGCGGGGCGGACCTGGTGATCACCGGCGAGGGCTCCATGGACGAGCAGTCACTCACTGGCAAGGCGCCGATCGCCCTCGCCGACGCCGCGAGCTTGCACGGAATTCCCGTCATCGCTGTCGCTGGGCGCATCACTGTGACACCTGAAGACCTGGCCAAGCATGGGATTGTGGCTGCTGCGCAGTTGCTGGACGTTGCGCAGCGCAAGGATGGTGTCCCGGATGTAGCCGACGCCGTTGCCAACGCCGCCAAATACCTTGCTTGGGCTACCAGCCAGGTGCTCGAGGGAGCGTAGTTACTGCCGGTAGGCCTCGACTTCGTTGACGCTTCGGGCCGAGGCGTCGTCCGGGTTCCCGCCGGCGTCCTTCTTGGCGCGGCGTTGGCGCAGCAGGTCCCAGCATTGGTCGAGCTGGGCTTCCAGCTGGGCCAGGCGTCCTGTGTCATCGCCCATTCCTGAGGTGGCGGAGTCGCGCAGGCGGTGCTCTTCTTCGACCAGCGACTGAATGCGTTCCAAGAGATCCTGGTTGTCCATGGGTGTCTCCTTTGGTGGGGGATTGCGGTTATTTCGAAAGTAGTCCTGTCGGTGCAGTGCGTCTACCAATGGCCGACGGCATACTTGGGACATGAAATTCACAACCACCATCATTGGCGAGGGCAACAAGGCCGGCATCGAAGTTCCCGACGAGATCGTTGACGGGCTGGGTGCCGGCAAGCGGCCTCCGGTGGTGGTGACCATCAACGGCCAGAGCTACCGCAGCAGCATCGCCGTGATGGGCGGCAAATACATGGTGGGCGTCAGCGCCGCCAATCGCGAACTCACCGGCGCGGCTGCAGGCGACACCGTCGAGGTGGGCCTTGAAGTGGACACCCAGCCGCGCGTTATTGAGGTGCCCGCGGACTTGGGTGCCGCGCTGGATGCCGAACCGGAGGCGAAGGCCTTCTACGGGACCCTGAATTACAGCAGCCAGCGGCGGTACGTGGAGCCCATCGCGGACGCCAAGACGGAGGAAACGCGTGCCCGGCGGATCGCGAAGGTGGTTGCGGATTTGAAGGCCGGAAAGAAGTAGCTTCCTGCCGCCCTACTCCGGCTTATCCATCAACAAGCTCCGGCATGCGAGCTGCAGCGCCAGCCGGGCTTCGGGGTCCTCCAGATTGATGGCGATGAGTGACTGAATCCGCCTGATGCGATCACTGACAGTGTTGCGGTGGACGTTCAGGATCGCAGCTGTTTCGGTCAGCGAAGACTCACAGTCCAGGAACGTGGTGAGGGTTTGCAGGAGTTCGGGTCCGGCTTTGAGGAGTGGCGCCAGGAGCTCCCGGGCGGCGGGGCGGAACGTGTCGGTGCGGGTCCAGATCAGCAGCAGCTGGGCCATATCCAATCGGTCCACGTGCACAAAGTAGCCGGAGTTCTCCCTTGCCCCGGCGATGCGGGCGGCATCATTGGCTTCCTCAAGTGAACGGACGATTCCTTCCGGCTGCGCCTGCATCCTCCCCACCCCGAATTGAGTGGCAATGGTGGACGCGAGCTCCCGTTGAGCCCTGCGGAGGGCGTTGCTGATCCTGCTGACCTCGGCCGGGTCCGGTTTGGAGGGGAAGGAGATCCATCCTGCCCAGCCGTCGGACTGCTCCACCGTTGCAGCATCGATCTTTTCGCGTAGGAGGGCACGGTCCAGATCCGGCTTTCGGGCCACCAAGTCCACCGGCTGGCGGGTGATCACCCGGAAAGCTATGTGAAAGCCGTCCAAGGTCCAGCCCAGCTCCAATGCCCTGGCCCTGAAGGATGGGCTGACGGTCCCGGCGTTGTCGATCAGTTCGCCCAACAGGGCAATCCGGTGCCGGGCATCGCGCTCCCTTTCAAGGCGCTGCCGGGACAGCAGCTCGGAAACCGCGATGGCTGCCACTTCCAAAGCCGCCCGGACGGCGGCCCGTTCCTGATCCGGTGCGGGACCAAGCATCACCCTCAGCCGGGGACTGTTGTCCTGCTCCCGATGAACAGGGGCGAGAATCTCCGTGCCACCGGACTGCGTATCTCCGTCGGCACGCGGACCGCTGTCTTCAGCGGAAATCAGTTTCCCGGAAGGATCCACCAGCATCACCTCATGCCCGATCGCCACTCCCAATCGCTGTAACAGATGGCTGAGCGAGCCGTACGGCATCCGGCACTCGGCCGCTACGCGGGAGATCAACTGCCCCTGACGATGCGCGGCGCCGGACAGCAACTCCTGGGCAGCCATCCCGAACTGCCACGTGTTGTGGACGGCCAACACCACCAGCCCCAAGCGTTCGGCGAGCCTTGTCACGTTGGGCGGCAACGCGCCGTCGTCGTTCTGCAGTTTTACGGCAAGGGCCACGACGCCGGACGTGGACGCCAGCGCCAACAGCGCCTCCACGTCCCAGGAGACGCCGGAGGGCAACGGCTCAAGGGGTAGCAGGATGCAGCCGCGGAGGGTGAGGGGGTCGCCGTCGAGGTTCCGCTGTTCGCGGACCTGGCGATTGACCTCGGCCAGGTTCCCCGTCAAGGCCACCAGCGACGAAACCGTTGCGATACCAGGTTCCCCGACGCTCTCCACCACGCCCGCCGGGAGGTGAGTCGTGACGGACCACAGCGGGATCGGAGGGATCATTCAGCTTCTCCGGTTCTCCTCGATGGTTACCTTCCCATAATGCCACCGCCGCGCCGCCAACTGTCGTTGGGGACGCGGCGGCGGGCCAAACGTTCGACGGCGGTCAGCTGCGGTAACGCTCGATGGACTCGGTGTGTTCTTCGGGCGTCCCGTCCCATCTGTGGGAAGGGACGCCGTACCCGAAGTACTCCGGTCCGGCCAATGCCAGTCCCTCAGTGGTGTGCCAGCGAGGGTCACTGGGCGCAGTCAGGATGCACAAGCGCTGCCCATAGCGCAGGTTCTCCGTGGTGACCGGTTCGGCGGATTCGGCGTCCACCACGATGATGAGGTCCGGCGTCGTGGTCACCACGGTTCCGTCCTTGGTGGCGAGCAGGTGCTCGTTCTGGAAATGCAACGAAAGAACGGATCCGGCGTCCGCGCCCATGCCCTCGATCATGGCCTGGCCCTTGGCGAACCCGCCGGTCGTCTGGCGCTGCAGGTCAGTGACCTTGCCCAGATGAACAATGCGCCCCCTCAGCGTTTCCGCCAACACGTCGCAGGGGTTGAGGTTGTGGTGTTGGGCGTTGGCAACGGCGTCTCCGATGGCGATGGCGAAGGACATGGAGCCGGCCACGAAGCTCTCACGGGCCTGCGCGCCGGTCATGGCATAGGTGCTGTTGAAGGCGTTGCATCCCATTTCGATGGAGGCCTGCCGGGCAAAGCGCTCAGCCCAGAACGAGTCGATCGCCTCGATGACAAGCGTGTTGCCCTTCTCATCAGCGAGTGCCATGGGAGTGGCATGGATTCCGTACAGCGGTGCCATTCCCATTTGTATTTCAGGGAAGGCCCGGCCGATCAGGTCACCGTCGATCAGGGGGATTCCCAGTTGCGCTGCCGCCACGATGGGCAGCAGGGAGTTTGATCCGCCGATCTCCAGGCAGGCGGTGTGGGTCGCGGTCCGGTTCAAGGACGCCGCCAGCTTCTGGATAGTCAGATGCAGGTTTTCCACCGTGTCGAGCTTCTCCACGGCTACCGTGGGAGCGCCAATCGCAGCAATGGGAACGATAAAAGCATCATCTGCCAGGTCCTCAACGGAGACGAGTTCCACGGGGCCGAACTCCTCGATGGCCTGTTTCGCCAGGAGGGCCCCAATGTAAGGGTCACCGCCTCCACCCGTGCCAAGGATGGCCGCCCCGCGGGCCAGGGAATCAATATCGTCCACGGTGATCTTCTTCAGTTTGCGGCCGTGTGCCACTTCCAGGGTCATCTCATTTTCCTAACGTGAGGTTGCCGGCTGCCTTGACCCGCACGCGCATGGCGTTTCCGGGAAGGTAGGGGATGGGAATGGCTTCCTGCTCAACAATCGTCACCGTGTCCGGGTTGGCACCGGCGGCAACGGCGCGGTCAACAGCCTCCTGCCGGGCGGATTCCATGGCGCGCTTCTGATCCCCGTCCGCAATGGAGGACACACGGTCCACCTCCCCGCTGATCTGGGCGATGGCGGCCCCGTACGCGTTGGCGACGTCGAAATTCCCGGGGCGGTGGATGGTGCCCAGGCCGTCCAGTTTTTCTGCCAGCAGGATGGATCCACCGCCGACGGCGACAACCGGAAGTTCAGCGGACGAAGTCCGGATCCGGTCCGCAATATCGGCGATGGTGCGATCGATCTGTTCCAGGGCTGACCTGACCACAGAGTCGCTGATGTGGCTCACCAAAGACGCGTCTCCGACGTCGGCCCTTCCGCTGCGGACAGCGATGTCAGTTGCCGTCAGGACAGACCCGCCAAAGACCAGCGACTCGTCGGTGAGGCGGTAGCCCACCGAATCCGGGCCCACGGTGCCCTGATCGGTACGGACGCGGGACCCACCTCCGAGGCCTGCGGAGAGGACGTCAGGCATCCGGAAGTTGGTGCGGAGCCCTGCGAGCCTCACGTGGGTGCTGGACTCACGGGGAAAACCGTTCACCAGGACGCCGACGTCAGTGGTGGTGCCGCCGATGTCAACGATCAGGCAGTCGGAGAATCCGGAGAGCGCAGCGGCCCCGCGCATGGAGTTGGTGGGACCTGAAGCGAACGTGGCTACGGGGTAGCGCCGCGTGTATTCAATGTCCATGAGCGTGCCATCGTTCTGGCTGACGTACAGAGGCGCCGTGATGCCCTGCTCCAGCACAGCTTTGGCCAGGCCATCAACAATCCGGTTCGCCATTTCGGCGAGGGATGCGTTGACGATGGTTGCGTTCTCCCGTTCCAGGAGGCCCACCCTGCCGATCTCGTGTGACAGGGACACGGGGAACTCCGGGCCCAGCTCTTCGCGGAGGATGGCCAGGGTGCGCTGCTCGAATTCGTCGTTGACGGGCGAGAAGACGCTGGATACCGCCACGGAGCGGATGCCGTGTGCGGCGATGTCGGCTGCGTGGCGCCTTATTTCGTCCGGATCGAAGGGGCTGATGGGGCGGCCGTCGAACTCGTGGCCCCCGTGGGCCATGTAGGCGCGGCCCTTGACGGCAGTGGTGAGGGTGTCAGGCCAATCCGTGAACGGCGGCAGGGAAGCGGTGGCGGGAAGTCCCAGCCGGATGGCCGCCGTCGGGCTGAGGTCCCGTGCCTCAATGAGGGCATTGATGAAATGGGTGGTCCCGATCATCACACCGCGGATATGGTCCGGGCTGAAGCCGTTCAGTTCCTTCAGCGCCGTGAGGACTTGGGTGATGCCGCTGGTGACGTCCCTGGTGGTGGGGACTTTGGTGGAGGCGAGCACCTGCGCGCCATCCAGCAGCACGGCGTCTGTGTTGGTGCCGCCGACGTCAATGCCGATTCTCAGGCTACTCATGGTGCGGTTACCGATTCTTCCTTTGTGGTGGTTTCGCTGGTGGGTTGGTTGTCGCCGTAGGACCGCAGGAGGTTCAGTTTGCCGGCGACGATGTAGAGGACGAATGCCGCGGCGAGCGAGGTGAAGGCAGGGAGCCCGAAGGTGACGAAGTAGCCCAGTGCCGCAGAGATCGCCCAAATGACGAAGGTTGCAGGGATCCAGTTGGGTGATTTGGCTGGTGGGAGTCCGGAATCGCGGCTTGCCTCCAACAGGGGCCGCCACTTCTTGACCACGAAATACTCGGCCATGATGATGCCGGCTACCGGCGGGAAGACGACGCCCAGGACCATGAGGATGTCGATGAACTTGTCCAGGATGCCGATCGCGGCGAGGACACTTCCGAAAACGCCGAGCAGCAGCGTCACGTGCCCACGGTTCAAGCGCTTGTTCATGGCGCTGTTGAAGAAGGACACCACGCCTAGCCCGGCGCTGTAGAGGTTCCAGTCGTTGATCTTGGATGTGCCCAGGACAATGATCAGGATGCCCACCCAGCCCACGGAGGAGAAGATGATCTGGGTGACGTCTGCCGTTTTGACGGCGTGGGCCAGCAGGACACCGATCATGCCGATGCTGTAGTTGCCCAGGGTCATCCCGACGACGGTTTGCTTGACGACGTCGCCGGCGCTCCTGTTGTAGCGGGTCATGTCGGGCGTGATGACTGCTCCGAGCACGGCACTTCCAGCAACGATGGTGGTAGCCGTGACGAAATCCAGTTGTGGGCCCGGAGGGGCATCGTTGATGAGCTGGCTGATGGAGTGGTTGCTGAGCTCGGCCCATGCTGCCCAAGCGATCAGGATCATGAACAGCGGCACGGTGATGTTGGCCAACCACTGCATTGATTCAAATCCGCGGACCACGATCAGCGTGACCACCAAGCCAAAGACCAAGGACCACGCCCACGTGGGAATTTCGGGCACGATTTGGTTCAGTCCAGCGCCGGAAATCCCTGACTGGATACCGAACCAGCCGATGAGGCTGATGCAGATGGCCAGGCCAAGCACCGAGGCGCCGCCGCGGCCGAAGCCGGTCCAGCGGGCAAGCATGGAAGTTGTGAGTCCCTGGCGCATGCCGGCGATGCCGACGAAAATCATGAGTGCTTCGACGATCAATGCGCCTACCGTGAATGCCCAGAAGGCGTCCCAGAAGGTCATGCCGAAGCCAAAGGTTGCCCCGAGAAGAAACTGGCTCAGGTCAGAAGTCTGGCCAAAGCGTTGGACCGCGATGCCGAACCAGTGCTTCCGCTTCGTTGCGGGAACCCTGGTGATGGGGTAGTCATCGTGCCCTGTGTCGGAGGTGGACATGACATACATTCCTTTCGAGTGATTCACTTCACAGTATCTGCGGGTCACTCGAAGGTCATTGGGCAATGTGCAGTGCTTGATGGCGCTGGATATGCGAAGTGCACAGAAGCGTTGCTCGGCCTCTAGTCCGCCCGCGTCGCTGAACCGGCCACCCGCCGTCGTTCGCTTTCGCGTGCGTCAACCATCTGCGCACCAGTCAGAACCCCGGAAAGTCCGCGCGACTTTGTGAGGGGAACCGCCACGAATGCTGCCAAAAGGACCAGGCCCGTGAGTGGGCCGAACGCGGAGGTAGGCAGCAATGCGCCAAGGAACGACAACACCACATAGAGCCCGCCGGTGACGCTCGCCCGGAGCAATGTCCGACGGCGGGTGGCCGGCCACTGCGGTTGCAGCCACACCGCGCGCTGGCCGAGGGAGGCCCCCGGGCCTACGAGCGCCGGAAGATAGAACACCAGGAACCCGGGGACGAGATGCATCAAGACGAGGGAGGTGGCGTCGTCGTCGCCGGGGAGCTCCGCGCCGATCGCAAGCAACCCGATCCTGTACGTGACGACGAAGGCGAAGCCGAGGAACGCGAGCGACACGTAGTCGATGACCATTCCCAACCAGCGCCGCCAAACGGTGACGGGACGGCTCTGGCCGCGGGCCGCGCGGAGTTCGCGTCGTTGCGGCATGAACCAGAGGACGAGGGGTGCGATGAGCGCGCCGATCAAGGCGCCCAGGGTGTTGGTGACGAGGTCGTCGACGTCGGCCAGGCGGTAGGCGCAATCGTAGATACCCCACAGCCCGGTGAACTGTGTGGCTTCGATGAGCCCGGAGGCCAGGGCGCCGGTCAGCGTTGAAACTGCGATGTTCCACGAAAGGTAGCGCCGCGCGATGACGCCCCACGGAATGAACAGCACCACGTTGAACACCACTTGCAGTGTTGCGCGGCTGGTCAGCGTGCCGGTGATCCCAAGGCCTGACGTTTCACGGTGGATGTCGTCCAGGAATTGGAACGGGATCGCTTGGAACGTGCTTCCACCCGGGCCGCACTTCAGCAGGCTGGGGTCGGGAAGCGGCAGCAGCGTGTAGGCCACCAGGGCCACGCCGTAGACGCTCAGCCCGGCAGCGCCCAGGAACCGACGCCAGGTGAATCTGCCGAACATCCTGTACTGGACCGCAACGATCGGCACCATGAACACGCCAAAGAGGAGCACCCCTCCCAGCACACCCACGTACGCGGGCCACACCCATTCCCCCATGGTTCCCTTTCGCTTGTTAACTCCATGGTTTCAGGATGGGGGGTTCAATTCCTCCGTCTGGGTGGTGATGTTGCTCGCGGCGGGCTGGTACCGGGGGTGGAGCCTCGCGGTGGCTTGGGCGCTCGCTCGGCCCGCCTAGGTGAGTACCGCCGTCGTCGAGGCTTTCCGCGCTATCAGCGCGACACCCGCCGCCGACGCAATGAAGACCGCACCCAGGATTGCCCAACCCAGCGTGCCATGTTCGACGACGGTAGCGGTCACCACCAGCGGTGCCAGCATGGCCCCCAGGGCGGAGCCCATGCCGAACATCCCTTGGTAAGCGCCGGCTTGGAGGGGATTGGCGAGTTCGAAGCTCAACCCCCAGGCTCCCGCTTGAGAGAGGATTTCCGCCAAGGCGTGCAGCAGCGCCGCCCCGCACAGGAGTGTGATGGCGGCGATGACAGGCATGCCGCCCGCCATTGCGTAGAGTGCGCAGGCTACGGCCATGAGCACG
This sequence comes from Arthrobacter sp. AK01, assembly GCF_021109375.1. Taxonomy (NCBI): domain Bacteria; kingdom Bacillati; phylum Actinomycetota; class Actinomycetes; order Micrococcales; family Micrococcaceae; genus Arthrobacter; species Arthrobacter sp. AK01. Next base: position 19,739 of record NZ_JAJOHP010000056.1, on the reverse strand, counting down.
CCGCCTGTCATCACGATCTGTCCTGCACGGCGGGGTTGGTCGGTGCCGCGGGAGAGCGGGACTTGCAGCAGGATGACACACGCGGTGTTGATCACGAGAACCACGGATATGAGCACGTCGGGCGCGGAGGTGTCCTGTGAAATCCAGAGCGGGACGCCCATCTCGGCGAGACCGAATTGCATGCCGAAAATGCCAGAGAGCACGGTCAGCAGTATGTATCGGCGGTCCCGGAAGGGGGAGATGCCCCGCTTCGGAGCAGGGTTGGCGGGATCGTGGCGCGGTGCATCAACGTGGGTGGGCAGGCGGCGGAGGTGCAGCGCGCTCAGGATGTAGACGACGCCGGCGCTGATCATCATCCACCGGAACGCGTCGGCGGTTCCGGCCATCAGCGCGAGTCCGGCGATCATGCCTCCCACCGCGATGCCCACGTTGGTGATGGTGCGGAGGACTGCGCGGGCATTCACGCGGTTCGGCCCGTCAAAGGCCCGGGCGATGATCGCGGAGCGCGTGGCGTTGGCGCCCCGGTCCACGCCTACCGTAATGCAGGCAATCACGACGGCGGTGCTGAAGTTCCCGGCGAAGGTATAACTCGCGATCGCGAGACCTTGGACGGCCACCATCCCCACTAGGAGCCGACGTGCGGAAAAGCGATCGGCAAGTCGACCGCCGATATAGGACGTCGCGACGCCAACACCGCTGGAAACGGAGAGGATCACTGCGATTTCAACGGCGCTCAGCCCGACGAAGCGGCTGAAGTACAGCACAGTGAGGGTGAGGAAGATGCCCCGTCCCAAGGTGGAGACGAGGATGGCCGAAGCCAGGATCTTGAGGGTGGGATCTGAGAGCGCGACCCGGAGGGTGTGCTGTGGAGCGGGGGCCGTGTCGGCGGGGGATTTAGTCACACACATAGTTCTGCCATCCGCGGAGGATGGGCGCTACTGATGTAGCGTAGTGCTTCATGTTGAAGTACGAGTTGTCCGACGCAGATCTGGGCGGCGTGCGCTTTGGCATCTCACCTTTGTGTGAACTCGGACTTTCCCTGAGAGCTATTCGGGATCCCAGCCAGTATCCACTCCAGCTGCCATGGTTGCGTCGGACCGAAGAGGCCCGGTCACGCTTGGACCTCGATGGCTTGCTGGCCCTGGTGGATGACAGGCTGTGGACGCCGGACTTCCTGAACCCCCGGCCTGAGTCCCCACTCACCCGGATTGATGACGAGTTCGCGGCACTGGAGCGGATTTCCGCCGAGCAGTTTCACGGCGACCTGATCCGGGTGCACGGCGCTGTCCCGAGTGTCTTTTCCGGCCCTGTTGGACCAGCCATACAGCGGATGGTCCGCATCCTCCGGGAATTCTGGGACACCTGCTTCGCGCCGCACTGGCTTCGCATGCGCACCATCCTGGAGGCGGATATTGTCTACCGTGGCCGGCAGATCGCGCAGGGCGGCCTGTTCACGATGCTCAACGATTTGTCCGGCGCCGTGGAATTCGACGGCCGCGTCATTTCCGTGCGGCTCAAGAACCCGGCGTCGCGGACCGAGAAGACTGACGGCTTGGGTCTGACCCTGGTTCCCACCATGTTCACCCGAAGGGCCTCTGCCCCTGTGAACCATGGCGATCCGCCGCTGCTGATGTACCCGGCCCGCGGGCAGGGGGCCATGTGGGAGGCCGAGCAGGTGCGGAACCCTGCCGCTGTTGTGGCGGTGCTCGGCGAGGTCCGGACCAGCTTGCTAACTGCCTTGGCCGCGCCGGCGTCATCCACCGAGCTCGGTGTGCGTTTTGGCGTCACGACTTCCGCTGTGAATCAACACCTTCGGGTGCTTCGAGACGCCGGACTGGTGACGTCCACCCGCTACGGCCGCAGCGTCCTCTATTTCAGAAGCGAGCTGGGTTCGGCGTTGCTGCTGGGGTGATCGCCGTCGGGGGAGGCCGCACGAGCTGAGTCCCGCCGTCGTACGTTTTAGTCTTTGCGGAGGCTGTACGTGCTGATCACGTTGCCCTTGCTGGTGGCGTACTGGTCCTCCAGTACGAGCCGGTTCTGTGGGTCGCCGTCCTCGAACAACCGGCGCCCACTGCCTGCCACGACGGGGTGGGTCATGAGTGTCAGCTCGTCGAGCACGCCGGCGAACAGCAGTTGGCGAACCAGGGAGATGCTGCCGCAGACGGCGATCTCGCCGCCGTCGCGGTTCTTCAGTTCTGCGACGAACTGCTCCACGTCACCTTCGATCAGGTGCGAGTTCTCCCATTCCAAGGGCTCGGACAGCGTACGGGATGCGACAAACTTCGCCACGGGATTGATGAAGGCCGCAAAGTCCTCGTCCCGCGAAGCGTTCGGCCAGTAGCCGGCCCATTCCTGGTAGCTGACGCGACCCAGGACCACGGTGTCCACCGTGGTGATCATCTTGGTCAGGCCCTTGCCCAGCTCGTCGTCGAAGCTGTCGAACTGGAACTTGAACGGATCCTGGACCACGCCATCAACGGAGTGGAACAGGCCGGCGGTGACTTTGCGCATGGGTTCTCCTGTTAGGTGGCTTAGGCGGCGCGGCTGGTTGTCTGAAGTTCGCGTGACGGCAGGGCCGTCACATTGTTGTTTTGGAGGCGGACTGGGACCTCGTAAAGCTCGGCGAACACCTGGAGCTGTTGCAACGCGTCCGCATCAACGGTCGCTTCCGTCAGGTCCATTTCGACGCCGAGGCCGCCGCCCAGGCTCCGGGTGCGTTGGACCACCGGGTAGAGGCCCTGAAGGCTGGTTGCGGTCACATGACCGGTCGCTGCGATCTGGATCTGTTCGCCGTCAACATCGACGCGAACAACTACGGAGAGCTTGTCGCTGGACAATGTGTTGCCTTTCATCAGGTTGCTGCCACGCTGCAGCGACCCCCAGCGTATGTGTCCGATGTGACCTACGCAACATTACGACGGCGGGGCTGGCATGGGTGCGGAGTTTGCCGATACATGGCGGTGTTTTTTGATCGCTAAGTGTCGTTAGTTGCCTATCACGAGGACGCTGGCGGCTGCTTCGATGACGTCGTCTGTGATGGTTTCGAGTTGGTTGATTTTCAGGACGCGGGTGATCTGGGGGAAGAGGCGCTCGAGGAGTCGGAAGTTGCCGCGGGTGATTCTTTCGATTGCTGCGATGGCTTGGGCGTCGGTGAAGTCTTCGGGGTCCAGCGTCTTTCCGAGTCGTTTCCAGTGGCGGTCCAGGACGAAGAGTAGTTCTTCACGTCCGAGGGCCCGGTAGTGGTGGGAGAACCCTAGGCGGCTGTACAGCTGGGGGTAGTGGCGGAAGCGTTGGTCAATTCCCGGCATGCCGATAAGGATGATCGCGATGTGGGTGCGGTCGTGTTTGTCTCTGAGCTGTTCGAGGACGTTCGGAGTGAGCCGTTCGGCTTCGTCGATGATCAGCAGTTCGACCCATTTGTTGGTGTTGCCGACATGGACTCCGGTGACCTTCCCGATGAGGCGTTGGTGTTCGTCTGCGCAGATGCCGATCCTGATCTGTAGGTGCTCGACGTCGCGTATGAGATCTTTGGGCCTGGGTAGTACTTCGGGTGTGTAGAAGACCGTGCGGGAGCGGTTGGCGAGGGCGTAGTGTTTGGCGTCATGGTCGCCCCGCGGACCCCATTCTGTGATGTAGGGCTCTAGCGTGTCCCAGTTGGCGTAGCGGCGCGCTGACTGGGTCTTGCCTACTCCGGCGTCGCCATGGCAGATCCCGATGGTTTGCTCTTTGCGTACGGCGTTGGCGAATTCCGTGAATCGCCTGTGCTCCTTGGTAACGATGAAGTCCTTGTTCATGATCAGTCCTCTTCATAGGTGCGAAGCCGGCGCCTGGTTGGTGTTGGTGCGGTTTGTCGTGGTTCCTCGCGGGTTGCGTGAGTGGGTATGCGTTCGTTGATGGTCCGGCGCAGCTCGCGTCGGCGGGCTCGGCGGGCAGATTCAATGTCGCGGAGGCTGAGCCTGAGGTTGGGATGGTTTTCGTCGATGGCAACGCAGATGAAGGTGTTGTGGTCGTAGACGCGGACTTCGGAGATGTCTCTGGGGTCGTAGCGGATCGTGACCGTGTGTCCGACGAAAGGTGCCAGAGTCGGAGCGAGGTAGCGCTGGCCCTGGAAGTGGATTCCGTCGCGCTGGACCTTACGGTGTTTCGGTACCGTGAGCAGGAGCCCGTCGAGGGCTTCGAGGCTGTCGGGCATGCGTGGTAACCAGCCGTCTGCGACCCAGCTGTCCCTCGGAGAACGGCCGAGTTCCTGGTGGGGTCGTTCGTTGTAGGTGGAGATGAAGGACCCAATGGCCCGGTCAAGGGCGGCAAGATCAAGCTCTGGTTGGGGGGTCCGCCTTCCGTGCCCGAGGTGCCCTGGGAGTGAGGCGAGGAGTTCGGTGTTGACGGTGCCGAAGAAGCGTTCAATCTTTCCACGTCCTTGGGGTCGGCCAATCGTTGAGTAGATAAGGCGGATATGAAGCTCGATCGCCGTGCGTTCAAGGTGATGGCTGGTGAAATCAGAACCATGGTCGACGTGCAGAACGTCAGGAATGCCGCACATCGCCCAGGTCGCGTCGCTCTTTCGCCAGATGGCCTGTCGGAGGGCGAGGGCCGTGTTCATGGCCGATGGTGCGCCGGTGAACACCATGTACCCGCACAAGGCTCTGGAATGATCGTCCATCACGGTTGTTAGCCATGGCCGGTCCGGCTTCCCGTTCGCTCCGGTGATGAGGATGTCGAGTTCGGTGTGGTCGGCTTGCCAGATCTGGTTAGGCCGGTCGGCTTGGCGACGGAAAACGAGTTCGTGCCGGTCTCGATAAGAGGCAGGACCTTCGAGGGCGAGGGTTACCAGGGCCGGATCGAGCGCTTGGACGATCTCACGCACTGTGGCGTAGCTGGGCGCGTGAAAGCCCTTTTGGCCTGCTTCAGAAACAGTCAACCGGTGCAAAGTGGCAAGACTCGGTCGGGGCTTCGTCAGGGCAAGTCTTTCGATGACCGCCACAGCTTCGGCGTCGGTGTGCCGCTTGCCTGTATCAGAGCGAGTATTCCGGTCCAGCGCCTGGAGGCCACGAGCCTTGTAAAGCTGGTGCCAGCGTTGAAGCGTCCGGGCGCTGATCCCCGTTTCCCGGGCGAGAACGGCGAGTGGAACCTGGTCCTCGACGTGAAGTCGGAGGATCTTCCAGCGTTCATCGCCGTTCACCGTACGCCTACGTGCCGGTACTCTTACGGGCGGCCAGGGCCTGCTGATGCCGGTACAAGGTAGCCCGGCTCCAGCCCACCAGACGCGCGGCGTCCTCGGCCGTGCGCCCCTTGGCCCTCGCATCCTGGACGACGGCGAGTTTGTCTGCAATAACCATCGGATCGGAGGCTGGTCTGCCGAAGCGCGTGCCGTTCTGTCTTGCAGCCAGGATGCCGGCGTTGACCCGCTCAACAATCAGCTCACGTTCGTACTCGGCAAGGGTGGCCAGCATATTCAGCATCAACCGACCCGTCGAAGTCGCCGGATCGATTCCATCAGAAATGGACCGCACCTGAATCCCACGTTCCCGGAGCAGGTTCACCGTATTGAGGACATCAATCAGTGACCGGCCCAAGCGGTCCACCCGCCACACCACGACGGTATCGCCTTCCTCCGCGTAGGCGAGCAGTTTCTTCATTCCGGGCCGCTCGGCGGCGGCCTTGCTCCCGGATGTGACATCGGCGAAGACATCGCGCTTTTGGACTCCGGCAGCGACCAATGCATCGAGCTGCAGCTGAGCATCCTGACTCGAAGTGCTCACGCGCGTATACCCTAGGTGCCTCACCCGGCCATTGTGCCTCAGAAAGTCAGTGAAAGCACTTGGCTAAGACGATATTCGTCGAGACGACTTTCTAAGACATGAACCGGATCGAAACGGCGCGGCGATCTACTGACAATATCGACGCGCGGCGGGTGTCTTGAAAACCTGTACCTTTCCAAGACGCTCAGTAGCGGTGTGGGCTGGTTGAGGGCCGCCAACGGAATCTGCGGCGGTTCACAGCGCTGGGCGCTGTGAAATGGTCCTCGCTGCGCTCGGGATGTAGAAGCATGTCTCTTGTTTTGGCTGCTGCCCTGACGGAGCATCATGACCAGCTAGGCACGGCCCTCCTCGTCACGTCACCTCGCATCATCAATCGCTCAGCCAGCGAGAGCTTTCGCGGCTTCCGCTGCCGTTATTTTGACTGCGTTCGTGCATTTTTGGGCGGCTGCTTTGGAGAGTCTGGCGATGGGTAGGGCGACTACGAATGCCGCCCGTTCTCCATCGATTACGCCAATTGATGCAGCGAACGCTGCAACACCTGGTTCGCTTTCCCCGAAGTTGGTCGCCACCTGCTGACGCCGAGTCTTAGTAAGTTCTTCATGGAGCTGCTTTAGGTCGACGGGCAGGGCAGCGCCTTGCAACCCCATCTCAATCTGGTACCGAGCGTTGACATCTTCGGTGGGAAGATCGGCAAGCATGGCCCTGCCAGCCGCGGTGACATGGGCCGGCAATCGGACACCGTTTCGGACGCCGAACCGCAGGGAGTGCGCACTGGCTTCGATACCGTCAAGATGATTGACCTCAGTGCCAACCAGCGCCGTGATGTGCACCGTCTCTCCCACCCGTTGGAACAATCGTTCAAGATAGGGGCGAGCCCGGGTGCGGAGGGGCGGGACGGATTGCGGGATGCTCGGCCGCAGAAGCGCCGGTCCCGGTTCGTAACGTTTGCGCTCACCCTGAGCAACGAAGCCGTCGCCCGCAAGCGTCGCAAGGAGCCTTTGGGCAGTGGATGGGTTCACATCCAATATTTTTGCCGCATCGGTAACACTCAACGAGCCCGTTTCGGCCACGACCTTCAGTAGTACCAAGGCCCGGTGCACGGACTCCACTCGTTGTTCTTCATTGCGTATCACGCAATTAGTGTAAATCAAATTGCGCATTACACACAAGTGCTCGTACCATGCTGTTATGGGGGTCACACAAACAAGGCTTTATCACTCTCAGAGAACCTGACATGCAGTGCGGCAGACAGGTCACTCCCCAAGGTGGTGAACGCCCACACTCTCAAGATTTCATTTGGGGTTTCCCTCGACGCTCACTCGCGGGTTTCCCGCCACACACTTATGGCGAAAGGCAAGGAAAGAGCGATGCGCAACTTTAGAGAAGTCCTAAGCAAACAGCAGACGGTATACGCCCCCGGCGTGTGGGACGGCCTGTCCGCCCTTTGCGCCCGCGAGGCGGGATTCGAAGTTCTCTGCTCATCAGGCTTTGCGCTGAGCGCCTCTCTCGGGGTCCCCGACGTTGAGCTCTACTCATCAACGGACGCATTCCAGGCAGTTGCCAGAATCCATGAGGCAAGCGGTCTGCCCGTTGTGGCAGATATTGACACAGGCTATGGAAACGCGGTGACGGTCATGCAAACGGTGCGACGGGTTCAGGCGGCTGGGGCGTCGGCGTTTTTCATGGAGGATCAAGTTTCGCCGAAAAGGTGTCCGATGTCTCACGCTGGTGCCGCCGAAGTAATCCCACTGCCCGAAGCGAGGGGCAAAATCCGCGCGGCAGTCGAGGCAAAGCATGACTCGTCGCTCCTGATCGCACGCACCGATACGCAAGGCGATGAGGCCCTCGGGCGAATGAAACACTTTCTGGCAGACGGCGCTGACCTCGTTATGGGCACCACCAAAACGTTCGCGTCGGTGAGCGAATGGCGCTCAGTGGGGGAGAAGCTTGGCGACCGCCTCGCGTTGACAATTGTCGCCGGCACCTGGCTGGCCGAGGACTTTGATTTGCTAACCCTCCAGGACTGCGGCGTCAGGATTGCGGTCCTTCCCACGCAGGCGATTCTCGAGACGAGCGGCCAGCTAGTGGAGACTTTCAGCCGGTTGGTTCGGGAGCCGCAAAGCGGTGGTCGCGAAATGGAACGGGCAAAGTTCCTGGATCTTGTCGGGTACGACTCGGCTGACCGTGCCCTGGCTGCGTATGGGCCGGAATCGGGGGCGATCTAAATGGGCATGACCGTGGTCGAGAAGATCTTTGCGCGCGCCAGCGGGCGGCGGACCGTTCGTGCGGGGGACGAAGTCCCGGTTCGGCCTGACCATATGATCGCTTACGACTTCCCAGGCGTTGTGGACCGCTTCTTCGCTCAGATGAACCAGCTGGATATCAAGAATCTGGACGATCCCGATCGCTACGTAGTGTTCGTTGACCACATGTTGTCTAAAAACAACAAAGCTGAGCATGACCTTCGAGAATCGACAAGAGACTTACATGCCCGGTGGGGGTTCAGGCTCCACGAGAATGTCGGCATCGGCCACCAAGCGATGCTTGAGTTGGGCTATGCCAGGCCCGGTGCTCTCTTGGTGCACCACGACGGACACGTCTCAGCAGCTGGCGCAGTGGGAGCCCTGGGCTTTGGGGTTCGCCGTGACTTGATCGAGGCCTGGTCAACGGGCCAGATACACCTTCGGGTTCCACAGGTCGCCGAGGTATGGCTTCTGGGCGACTTCCAACAGGGGGTTGACGCAAGAGACCTACTGCATCACCTCATTGCAACGGAAGGTGCATCCGGATTTTTGGGTTGCGTTATCCATTTCCGTGGGGAGGCTGCGGCCCGGCTGTCGGTCGACCAGCGGCTAAGCCTCTGCAGCATGGCCATGTTCACGGGTGCCGATTCGGCCATCTTCGACTCGGATCAAAAAGCCATCGACTACGTCACAGCCCGATCGGACCGCGGTGCGTGGCTGCTCGAATCGGATGCGGACGCCAAGATTCTGAAGTCCATTATCATCCAGCTTGATCGGCTCGAACCGCAGATCGTCCGGCCAGGTTCGGCCAAGGCAGACCACACGGTAGCGGTCCTCCAGGATGTCGGTACAAAGATCGACCGCGCGTATATAGGGTCCTGCTCATCAGGGCGCTTTGAAGACCTGGAGGCAGCAGCACAAATCTTGGAAGGACGAACGGTGGCACCGGGTGTGGAGCTGCACGTAGTCCCAACCTCCACTGAAATCTTCGAAAAGGCCCGCACCGCCGGTCTGCTCGACGTCTTGGAACGAGCCGGAGCTCGGATCCATAAATCCACCTGTGATTTTTGCTTCGGTTATGCCCAACCTTTGTCCGCCGGTCAAGTATGCATTTCGTCAGGAGTCCTGAACGTTGCGGGTCGGATGGGCAGCACCCAGGCCGGGATCTTCCTTGCCAATCCGTACACGGTGGCCGCATCGGCCCTCGCCGGAAGCATCGTGGACCCGAGGGAGTTCCTATGAACCATCTTGGAGTTCAGACGGGGCCCGGGCAGAAAGTGGTCCATGGACGCGTAGCCTGGATTTTTGAAGACGACTACGACGTGGACATGATCGTGGGCGTCGAGAACATCAAGACCTACGACCCCGATAAGCTCCTACCCTTTCTGATGGCGACCCACGATCCCAGGTTCACGTCGTCAGTTCGACAAGGAGACATCCTCGTGGGCGGCCGGAACTTTGGATACGGCCATCCTCACTATCAGGGCATGATCGCAATGCGGCATGTAGGAATCAACACGATCGTCGCCGATTCATTCGCCTCAGGGTTCCACCGTGGCGAAGTCGCAAACGGGATGCTTTTGATCGAGTGTCCCGAAGTTTCCCGCCATGCTTCTCGTTGGCAGGACCTCGAAATCGACCTGGCCACGGGAACCCTTCGCGGGCCTGACTTCTGTTTGCCGATTGTGCCGCCAAGCGAGCGGACTCTCATGAGCTGGCAGGCCGGGGGCACGTTCAATCTCCTGGCCTCGGAACTCCAGAACGCGTCCAGGAGCCTCACCCCGCATCCAAAACATCATCAGTGACATACACCCTTGTCCATCACCCACACCAGCTACAAAATCAAAGGAGATTTAGCATGGAAACTTCAAGTTCCCGGGCGGAGTTAGATTTGAGCCCTAAGCAGCGGAAAGTGAGGCGGCGCGCCACCATCGCAGGTGGCGTGGGCACCTTGATCGAATATTTCGATTTCGCCGTGTATGCGCTCGTGGCGGTCTATATCGCGCCGAAGTTCTTTCCGGGCGAGAATGCCCTCGTTGGATTGCTTTTCACCCTCGGGATTTTCGCATCGTCCTACGTCGTCCGGCCCTTGGGCGGCTGGTACTTCGGCCGTCTCGGAGATCGGGAAGGACGACGCAAGGCGCTCATTATCACCATCGTCACCATGGGGATTGCGACCGGGTTAATCGGTGCCCTGCCCGGCTACGATGTCCTTGGCGTCGGTGCAAGCATACTTCTGCTGCTCCTGCGAATGATTCAGGGATTCTGTGCAGGCGGGGAGATCTCCGGTGCCGCAACCTACATCGCTGAGACCGCTCCGGCAAAGCGACGCGGCTTCTACACGTCAGCTATGGCGATGGGCTCGGTTGGTGGATTCGCTGCCGCCTCGTTTGTGTGCGGTTTCGTCGCCATGATTCTGCCGGCGGACCAGATGGCGTCATGGGGCTGGCGCATCCCTTTCCTGATCGTCGTACCGTTAACACTGCTTTGCCTTTACTACCGCCTCAAGATCGAAGAAACCCCCGAATTCAAGGCACTCCCGAAGTCCCATGTCGCCCGTAGCCCCATGCGGGAGGTTCTGACCAAACACCCGAAGAAGGTACTGAAGGTGTTCCTGCTGGTCCTCGTCATGACAGGCACTGGAAATATAGCGAATACCTACTTTGCCACCTTCCTGATCAACAACCGGGGTCTGGGTTCCTCTACGGTGTATTGGACGATCGCGATCGGAACCACGGTTGTGGTGCTCTCGTACCCGCTGGTTGGAATACTGAGCGATCGTCTGGGACGCAAGCGCGTGATAATGACGGGTTACGCGCTCTTCATATTGGTGGCTTTCCCCGTGTTCCTTACCCTGGATAACTCCACGAATATGGTGATGATCGGGGTGGCTTTCGTCATTTTCATGCTGGTACACGCACTCACGACCGTGCCCGGCTACATCTTGTACGCAGAGATCATGCCCCGCAACGTCCGCTATACAGGCCAGGCGTTGGGTATGAATCTCGCCCTTGTACTCACGGGAGTCGCGCCGCTCTTCGTTGCACAGATCGTCGGGGTCACCGGAACCATCACGGTCCTCACCTGGTGGGTATTGGGACTCATGGCAATCGGCTTCGCGACCATCTCCACAGTGAAGGAGACCGCACACGACCCGCTCCTGGAAGAGGCCGTCCCAGTAACGAAGTAGCCACTGCAACCGGACGGGCAGCATCGTGACCACAGCGGCCATGCCGTTCCAGCTCAGATGTCACCTGCCCGTACGGACCTGTTGATCTGACTGTCAGTGCCGCTTCAGGATCAGGGCAGCCGCGCCAGGGCATCCAGCCTCAGGACAAGTGCTCGCTCACTTCGTTGAAGATTCTTTCGGCACAGTTCCTGCTGCAGCGCGGAGGAGTCCAGCCGAGATTGTTTCTCCGGCACTAGAACTGCTCGGCGGGACCACAGCGTAGGCCTCATGCAGGACGCACTACTGCCAATCTGTGAGTCGGATCTGACGATTCTGACTCTCCCAGAACACAGACATCACGGGAATTGATGTGGCTTTTGCCTTCGGTCATCAGTTCAAGAATCCCAAATTCCCTAGTGAAGGAACAAACATGGACAACATCACAGACGTCTTAGTAATCGGAGGAGGTGGCGCCGGCTTGTGTGCGGCCATCTCCGCAGCGACCAGCGGCGCCAAGGTACTCATTCTTGAAAAGTGCCCGAAAGTGGGGGGAAGTACCGGCATGTCCGTTGGTTCATTTACCGCCGCGAACACCTCGTACCAGTATCGGGATGGCGTCAATGACTCCATTGATCTCTTCATTGAGGACATGAAGGTTGCAAACGGTGCGGATGAAGGGCGTGAGAACAAGGAACTACGGCGCATTCTTGCGGAAAACGCTGGCCCGACAGTTGAGTGGCTTTCCAGCATCGGAGTTCAGTTCCTGGGCCCGACTCCGGAACCGCCCTACGAAAAACCCCGCATGCACAACGTCCTACCCAACTCATCCGCCTACATCACCGCGTTGGTGCGTGAGTGCCGCAAGCGCGGGGTCCAGACTAAGACTTCAATGAGAGTCGAGAAGCTCCTCCGCAACGGTGACGGCGAAGTGATAGGTGCCCGTGCGAATGGACAGGATTTTCTCGCCCGTCGCGGGGTCGTTTTGGCAACCGGTGATTACTCCGCGGCCAAGGATTTCAAGCAGGCATTCTCAGGCGAGGCAGCCTCGAAGGTCCAGCCCGTCAACCCCGACAACACTGGCGACGGATTCCGTCTTGGCAACGATGTCGGCGGCGTCCTGACACAAATGGATCGCTTATACGAGGGCTTGCGTTTCGCGCCGTCAAAGCGACCTGACCCTATCAAGATACTTCCTTCGCACCCGGCCATCTCCAGAATCATGCGGTTTGTTGTTGAGCGGCTGCCAAAGAATATCTTGGCGTATGTTCTGCGTGGGGCTTTGACCAGTTGGGTGGGGCCAAATAACAGCATGTATTCAGCTGGGGCGATCCTCGTCGACGGCCAGGGCAATAGGATAGCTAACGAAGACTCGGACAAGGATCTCGCACGTGGCGTAGCTTCCGCAGGCAACACGGCATACATGATCTTCGATGCCGCCTTGGCGAAAAAATTCTCCGCATGGCCCAATCCTGTGTCGACCTTTCCGGGTGTGGCCTATGCCTACGTGCAGGATTACAAGCGCTACCGCCCCGACGTATTTCACAAAGGGGACACGCTTGATGAGCTGGCCCGTGCCGCTGGCATCGATCCCAATGGATTGCAGGCCAGCGTCGAGGCAAGCAACCGTTATGCGGCTAAAGGTCACGACCCTGAATTCGGACGTCAAAAATTCGGCACTGGCATTACCGAAGGACCCTATTATGCCCTCGGGCCCATGCAGGCGTACATAACCCTTGCAGATGGAGGCCTGATTGTGGACACGCACCTGAGGGTCACCACCGTTGAAGCACAAGCAATCCCCGGGCTGTGGGCGGCAGGATCCACGGGCCAGGGAGGCCTTCAACTCCTCAACCACGGCCTGCATATCGGATGGGCTATGGTCTCGGGAAGAATCTCCGGGCGCCACGCTGCTAACTCGCCCGAGCGCACAGACCTCACACTCGTCGGTGACGTCGAATCTGTGCTCTCGACTCCTGTTGGGAGCCTGACAGTAGCGCCCTGAAATCCACACACCCCTTCTTGGTTCCACGGCTGAAGCGCGCGACCCTCAGACGCCGAGCAACCCTGCCCATGTCCCGTCTTGCGGACCAGATGCTGAGATCGGCAGGAAGGAAAGCGCAAGGGATGCATCCTCTACAACTCCGGACGCCACAGAGGAAACTAACTCAGCTTTCAAGCCTCCCCCTCATCGATGAGGACAGACTCACCGAGACCACGGAAGGAGTCTGCATTGGATCGTTTGGCCAGAGGGCCGCTGACAGCAGCGCATGCGACTGCTTGACTTCCAAGATTTAGAAAGAGAAATCCATCAGCATGAACTCAATCCTTGAAACAATCCCTGAATACGACGTCGTCGTTCTAGGTGCCGGAATCGCGGGCCTGTCCACATCGGTGGCCGCGGCGCAGGCCGGCCTGCGAGTGGCACTGCTGGAGAAGACCGTCAATATCGGAGGTTCCTCCGCGATGAGCGGCGGGTTCTTCGCCTTCTCTGGGACCGATGAACAGACTGCAGCCGGGGTGGAGGACTCCGAGGAGCTGTTCCTCCACGATCTGCTGGAAGTCGGTTCACATGCCAATGACCCGAAACTCCTAAAGGCCTACCTTAACAACCAGCAGGCAACGTACCAATGGCTCAAAGACCTCGGCATCACCTTCTCCACCCTTGAGCTGAGCTCCGGTCAATCGACTGCCCGCTCCCACCTCTCGCCCATCAAAGACCTTCTCGCCAAGCTTCAGGCCTCGCTCGCCGAGCAGGGTGGAGCGTTGTTCACCGAACATGCCGCCACAGCCCTGACCAGAGGCCGCAGCGGCAGAGTGAACGGCGTCACCGCCCTAGGTCCCGATGGTGCCACCAGTTTCAGAACACGCGGCGGTGTTGTGATCGCCTCAGGGGGGTTCAGCCGCGGAACGGATCTTCTCCGCACCTTCGCCCCTGAGCAATTGGCCGCACTCCCGTACGGCGGCATCGGCAACACAGGGGACGGATTGAAGATGGCCTGGAAACTCGGCGCAGGCCTCGCGGACATGGCCTACATTTCCGGAACCTACGGGTCCCACCCGGCCACAGGTATGGACTTCCACGAACTCCTTACCGCCTACTACATGGGCGCAATCATAGTGAACAAGCACGGGCGCAGGTTCACGGACGAATCCCAGTCGTATAAAACCCTGGGAGCCGCTACTCTGACGCAGCCGGAGGGCCTCGGGTTTGAAATCTTCGACTCCGTGGTCAGGGCCCGCTCGCACCCCGGCGTTCCGCTGAACGACGTCGGCTTTCTTGAAGATATCGGCCACGTCATCAAGGCCGATTCGTTGGAGGAACTCGCGGCAGAGGCAGGGATCGACGTCCCAGGCCTCCTAGCCACCGTCGAAACGTATAACAACGCCGTCGGAGGAAAGATCGAAGACGAATTCGCCCGCACCGCCCTCTGCAATGGTGTCGGAGAGCTTGTTCCCATCAGCAAGGCACCTTTCTATGCCTACCCGGCAAAAACCCTCATGACGAGCACCTACTGCGGCATCACCATCACCCCGGAAGCCCGGGTAACAGCCGTTGACGGCGAAGTCATTCCTGGGCTCTATGCCGTAGGAGAGGTCACCGGTGGCTTCCACGGCGCGGCTTACATGACTGGCACATCGTTGGGCAAGGGAGCTGTGTTCGGTCGCATCGCCGCCGCAACAATCGCCCAGGAATTGGCCACCGTCCCAAGAAACTGAGTGCAGACACCAGAGTAGGTCGGCGGCAGCCCAAAAGATGAGCTGCCGTCGGCTCCAGCCTTGTCATACCCGAGGCCGGAATGCCGTCGCTCAAGTCTTCTCCGGCAAAGATCCCGTGACAATGAAGAGTTGGCCGAAGATCAGCTTCGACTCATGCAGTCAACCCGTAATGACGGGAGCGCCCTGAAACAGCGGCGAGGAAATACCAATTTGAAGCAGTTTACAAGCCCGGGTCTAACTAGCCCGACAGATCTGGCGGTAGCTTTCGTTTTGTAACCCTTGGGATACGAGGCGTCCAACTCGCTCTGTCCCTCAGATAGTCAGATCAGAAGCGCTGTTCGCCTGGTCAAAGGTGGCGAGCCCGCGGCGCAAGTTGCCCGGGATCTCGGAATGTCCCGAGCGACGTTCTACAGGCGGTCAGGAACGCTTGCGGACTAGCAGAGCGACATTTAGCTCCGCAAAAGACCGCCATTTATCGCCAACATTCACAGGCATGGGTGCGGCCACCCGTTTCGCAAGGTGGGCGGTTGCAAGCGGCCACCAGCCGGGCCGCTGTGTACGCAGCATGGATGCGGGCTCGTGGCCCACAATCCAGCTGTCCCGGAAGTTGTCTTAGTGACAGCTGTTTGAAGGGGACGTTTTGGGACAACATACGGGACGGCTTCCTTGGACAAAGGTTCATCGAACACGATCTCTAGTGTTGAATCTGCGGCTGGAGTGGTGACATTTACGACGAGGACCTGGGAGTCCTGAGTGGTGGCGGCTTGGGCGCTGGGCGCCACTCCTAGAAGCAACAAGCCCGGCGCCGTCACAACGCCTATGATTGTTTGCTTGAATTTGGTGCCGTGATGGCGCATATTTCCCCCATAAGACCGATTGTTGATTACCGGCGTACCGTTACGTCGACGTAGTGGTTCCGGTCGGAGGTAATCCAGCAAATAAACAGGCCTTTACGGCGGAAGCGGTCACAAGGCGGTAGTGAGAGAGGCTTCCATGGCGGCAGAGATTGTAGAGATTATCGGTCACGTCTTGCGGGATGTGAGTTCCAGCGGGCTGAGTGAACCCCGCATTGAAGAAAGCGACTGGGACGACGATCCTCAGGTGCTCTCGGCGATGATCTACAGCACCCGCGATTCCACCGGACAAGGCGTGTCGGTCAGGGGCGACCTCGCACGGGCCAACCAGCTGGTGTCAGTGGCGGACCAGGTTCAAGAATGGGTTATCGAAGAAAACGGCCCCACCAACAGCAACTGGCCCCAGTGCCCCTGGCATCCCAACAATCACCCACTAGCCGCCCATATGGTCGGCGACCAAGGCGTTTGGGCCTGCCCTGTACTAAACACCCCTGTAGCCGTAATCGGAGAGCTCAGCGTAAAAAGACCGGACGGATAGGCCTGCCCGATCGTGAGCTGGACATCCAACGACTACCAACATGAGGGCTGGGCTGCGGTTGCGCCAGACGGACGGCTCTCAAGGTCTTCGACCAGCGCAGGAATGCTGGTCCACGGGATCACTGGACACTACGAACCAGCAGGGGAATTCCACCCCGAGGAGGAGATCGTTCCTGACGACCTGATTTTGAGCTGGCGTGGTGCTTGCACGTGTGGGTGGCAGGGAGAGCTGTGGCAAAGAGTGCTCACGCCTGCAGAGGCTGATTTCGCGGCCCGCAGAGAATACTGGCCGCCGGGGACGGAGCTTTCGTTTCCGAACCCGTGGAGGACGCCGTTCAGGATGAGTGGATGATCCATATCGCCCCGTTCGACGCGATCCTGGGTGTGGAGGCCGCCGCCAGCGAATACCGACAGGCGGGGCATCGGCTCGATAAGACTGCCGCGGCCCCGGAAGATGCAGGTGCTTGCTGGGCCGATATTGGCCGCGCCGCTGGGATCAGCCGCCAAGCAGCGCATGAACGCTGGGCCGATAAGAAGCCCTTCCGGTCGTAGTGCTGCTAGTGTGCGGATAGCGATCACCTAGCGGGACGCTGGTGCAGTATTGGGACTTGCTGCGTGTCACTGTCTCGTCGATTCGCTGGTGCTATTCTCTTCGTCGCAGTATGCAAGTGATAGGACATAGCCGTAGAGATAGTCGTCCTCGACACTGTCAAAGGGCCTTGTGTACGAGAACGTGTACATTTTCTGGCCAGTGCCGGTGTTGGCGACGCTTTCCTCATGAGCGGTATCGCGCATCCATGAACCGGATGTGTCCGCTACCGGCTCCAAGATTGCCTCGCCAGTCACGGGTACGAAGCCTTCGCGTGTCCGGGTCTGACGACAGCGCACGCTGCACAGCTCAGCTACTTCTCCCGAGACCCGACGCGAGGGTTGGTGCACCGCATCGCCGTACGAATCGAACTGCCAATCGATCACCAGACGATCACCAGACGATCACCAAACCCAATCTCGGTCGGCCGGATACACTGTCCAATCCACGGTGTCACCCACTCTAATGAGCAGGTGATCTTCCGCGATTTGCCAGTCCGTAAGCCATACAAGCATGCGACCATCGTCGCAGACCCTGCATTCGGCATGAGGGGGACATGACGCTGGCCACCCCTGGCGTCCGCTAGGGGATCATTGAGCGCACCCTATTTGGCGTTGGAGTAACGTGTTTCATGCACGTGAAATCCGTCAGGGCTCTACCGGTCGGAGGTGGACGGCGTAGTGCGGTTTGGCGTCTGCGACCAGGTCCGGACCGGCGTATCCGGGCAAATTACTTTGGCTAGAAGTTGAGTTGCGTTTCTTCAGGGGGACCCTTGCATCCAAGCGAATACCCCGTGCTGGGTGGATCGACGGGAGTGGCCTTGCCTCAAGAGCGTGGCAGGGCCACCACCCGCTTACTGCAGGGCTAAGCCCAGGACTGGTCCCGAGAGATGCAGGCCCCGCCGTTGTAGGCCACGTAGATTGAGCTGACCCTGTTTTTCATCTCGCCCAGGTTGAGACGGTCCCCCGGTTGGATGTACCAGGCGTAGCCGACGCAGTCGGGGCTGTCGTAGATGGTGATGTATGCGTGCGTGTTGTTGATTAGGGAGGCTGAGTTGTTGTTGACTTGGACGCCCCATCCGTTCCGTCCAGCCGGGCCGTCGGTGAACAGCTCGTTTCCCATGCCGGCGTCGCTGTTGGCGTAGTCGGCCCGAGCACCTTGGAAATCGGAATTGAAGTAGAAACACGCCCGTCCTGACGGACACGCCGTCCCTGAGCCTGAAGCATTGGCAGCGGGCGCGCCCGCCAGAAATGCACCGGCACCCAAAGCCAGCACAGCGCCTGCAGTAGCCGTCTTACGCATCGCGAGTTTCATGAAGTTCCCCAGTCATTTTTGTTCGCGGACTCATCATCCGGGCGCCCACCGGAGGCGTCTCCATGATTCTCCGGCACCTCCGTATCACGCGCCATGGGGACATCTGCCCTAACGCGCGGCTGGTGTCCAATCAATGGCGTTCCGTTCCAAGAGCCTCTCGGGGGGGGCGGTGATGCGGCGATGCAGACGGTCGACATCGCCGAAGGGCCCCGCCGAACACCTGACCGACACACGGAGAGAACCCTGGTCGGTGTAAGCCTCTGCTCCACGTAGAAGATGGGTCGATATCAACACGGCTTTGGCAAGCCTTATTCTCATGCCCAACGACAGGTGTCTAATCTTCTTCCGTGATGCCGCCTGGAGCCCTGTGACGGAAAGAGTCTCTGGGATCATGTTTGGCGGAAGATCCGCGGCGTCGGCATTCATCTTGAGGAACTTTTGAGCGCTGCATGACGCAGGCAAATGGTTTGGACCAAGCATGAAAGACGCGACACTGCTCGGCCGGGCGTGAGAAGCGAGCGGGCGGCCGTCGTAGAGTGCCTTGCCCCGGTCCGGCACGGCGAGGCCGGCCATCATCCGCATTACCGTTGATTTACCGGCCCCATTCGTGCCCAAGAGGGTCGTGACCGAGGACTCCGGGCATCCGAAAGACACGTCCGAAACGACTGGTTTACCCCCCCTAGGACTTTGAAAGAAGCTCAACCTCAGCCTTCATATGGACTGCTGCCTTCATCGCTGCGGACAGCCGGAGTCTTGTAACTAAGTCCCCAGCCGACAAAGGTGACCACCACAAGGGCGCCCACGGTTCCCCACAGACCCACGGATGTACCCAGATCGACCGCCGGCCACAGCAGCCGGGCGATGAAGTACAAGGCAGCCAATGCAAAGACGAGCCCATATGCCACATTCAGATTACGGCGGAACGGGCTCGTCTTGGGCTTCTTCTCGAACCCATTACCGCCATTGGGGCCCAACAAACTACCCAGCCATTTTGATGCGGTCTCGTGCATGCAGGCGGGAGCATGTGGGGCCGCGAAGCCAATAGGTCACAGCCCGGCGCATCGCCATCATGGGCACTCCTGCCCATTTTGGCCCCTTGTCTGCGCTGATAGTTTGGCCATGTTCGTTCAGGCCTATGTGGGGAGAGACCATGAAGTATCAAAAGACGATTACCCGTGTTGCGGCAGCGATCGCACTTGCCGCCGGAGGCCTCGCGGTTGCGGCGCCGGCGCAGGCTGCGGGCTACACCTACCTGTACCCGACCGACTTCAGCACGCAGTCCGCGTGTAACACGAAGCGCCTCACGATGAACTCCTCCTGGACCCGCGCGAGTCAGTGCTTCATCATGACCGACACCGGGAAAGTCGTGTGGAAGTTCTCCGTCACTGTGCGTGGATAGTCTCGCTACCAATGGGTTAGGTCAGTGAAACGCCAAGTGCCGCCGGGGGGGGGGTTGATAAAAATTGTAAGCGCGCGGGGGGCGGGGTGGGGGGGGGGGGGGGCCGTGGGGGGGGGGGCGGGGGGGGGCCCCCCGGCGGGTTGCGCCCCCGGGGGGGG